>NZ_JAKEVK010000073.1:0-19935 GCF_022398435.1 Pseudoalteromonas sp. Isolate6
GCAAAACCCTTAGCATTACACTTCGACTATAGGTACTTACTACTACCTCACTCAAATACTGGCTCATCCGTCCTGAACGCTTCTCTTCTTTAAAGTCACACTGGTTAGACGATATTAAACGAAGTTATCTGTTAAGCAGCGGGTGTCGTGGATATCGCCGGCTTTGAGCATGTTTGTTCCTCGGGATACAAGGTGGGTTTCGCCGCTTGCTTATTGTGATGGGTGTCAGTTATTTTCCTTTGTAACCCTTGCAAACGGCTTCATCATAAAAATCGTAGAAGATCTTACAAGCAACGTATTCCCCCTCCATCACACCCGAAAAGCATAAGTCGATATGCAATGCGCCGACAGGATGTCGGCCAAGTCTTGTCTGGCATCATGGACGTGCCTTACAAGATGGTTGCACTATATCGGCTTAAGATTTGAAGGTTGAGTGTGATGCTGGGGCGACGTTTTCTTGGTTCGCTCGATCGCGTCGTTTAAAAAGAGTGCACGAGAAGCGCTTGGATGCGCTTTGATATCAGCCAAGGAGGGGATGCTTGATTAGGGCTGCTTTATAAAATCAAGTAGTTAGCCTACTTAATTGTACAGGCTAGCGACCTCTGCACACGTAAAAATATAATTGCTTATTAAGGAAAGTTTAGGTGTAATGAATACATAGCAAGCGCTGAGCAATGCAGGGAAAGCTTACATAAAACTAGCTAAACTGATTACACTAGCTAGGAAGGTGAGAACCTCCAACAAGCCTGTTTTTTCCAAGTAAGCCCTAGCATAAACAACACCAACTCTGACACACCGAGCAGGTAGCGGCTCAGTCCAACCAGTGATTATGCAGCACAAACAGCATGTAGCATAAATACTAAAATATTAGCTTTCATCGACCAAGGATTCAGGTAATAAATGTTTATAAAAATAGTTAAGACATTTTTGGTTTCTCTGTCTTGCATAATTACTCTAGGAGTTTTTAATGCTTATGTGTTCGTTCCTGACCTACAGCGACATGGCGAGATCGTGGCCTATCGAGGAGGCGGAAGCGCAGTTAATTATGAAAAATTAAAAAAAACTGGCTGTACCTCCCTTTCAATAAACGCATCAAGGGTCAATTCAGTTGAGAATACACTAGAAGCTGTGGCTTCTTCCGTTGCAGCCGGAGCTAACGTAATTCATCTAAATGTTCACAGAACACGTGATGATCAACTGGTTGTTTTTCATGACTGGACGTTAGATTGTGCTACAAACGGGTCTGGGCCGGTACATAAAACATCGTTTGAGCAGTTGAAAAGTATTGATGCAGGATATGGATATACGTTTGATGATGGTGCGACTTTCCCATTTAGAGGAAAAGGTTTTAGGATTTCCAAGTTAGAGGCGTTTTACGAACGGTATCCAAAGCATGAGTTTTGGCTAAACCTAAAGAATAACGACATACGCTCATTCGAAACTCTATATGAGTATCTAGCTGGAAAAAAATCTAACCATATTGTAATTACCTCTTCAAAAGGTATGGAGTGGTTTCGAAACAAGGATTCGTCTTTACGGTTAGCAAGCGTTGGTAGTGTAAAGAGTTGCGGAATAGATTATCTTTTAGTTGGATGGGCGGGATTAATTCCTGAGTCCTGTAGGAACACCATTCTTTTTATACCTCCCTCGATGACAAAGTTTTTTTGGGGCTATCCTGAGCGCCTCGCATCAAGGTTACAGAGCTATGGCTCGGATGTTTATCTTTGGTCTCGACATGAATCGATCACCCAACCCTACGATGACGTTGTCGCATCGGGTATTGGAGTGATCACTAGTGATCTTAAATTTATTCGTGCAACACAAGCTAACAAACGCGTCAATCTGGGCGCTCGCTAGCTCGCGCCATTACGCGGGCGTTATGGCTTACAACCAGATTTATAGGTAACTAAATATGAAGCACATATTTCCAACATTACTATTGCTGTTTCCATTTCTTGTTTCAGCGGAAATTTATAAGTGTATACAACCAGACGGAAAACTTGGTTTCTATGATAAACCATGCACTGCAGGGGCAGCCGAAGAAAGAATTACACTCAAGTCCAAGAGCATTGATTGGGTAAGTCGACTTCGATCTGAAAAATCATCATCAATACAGATAATTGATGTACTTCGAAAGGACGGAGATGTAACTATTAAGTACGAATTTACGACAAAGTCAGCTTCTAATGAATTCGTAAGGTTGGCAAATAATGTTAGCAATATGCCTGTCGTGTTAATGAAGTACATTAAGCCTAAAGAGGGTAATCTAGGCCGTGCTGAAATTAAAGCATCAAACAAACCGAATTCACTATTTGATAAAATGAAACGTGCTAATAAACAGTAAAAGCCATAACAAGGCGCTGTTGTCGCCGCGTTGCGGCTGGGACCTCCGTTCCGTCGCTTCGCTCCTACACTCTGGCCCCAAAAAATGAGTTAGATCGACCGCCTGTTCCTCGCTCTTAGCAGCCATAGCCCCTTCAAAGCGGCTTGATTAGATGTAAACGACGGCGATTAAACCAACTATCGCCTTGAGTTTTGCAAACCACTACACCGCTCTCAGATACTGAATCATCCGACCTGAACGCTTCTCTTCTTTAAAGTCACAACTGGTTAAACGATATTGAACGAAGTTATCTGTTAAGCATCGGGTGTCGTGGATATCGCCGGGTAGAAACACTCGGCAATCGCCGGCTTTGAGCGTGTCTGTTCCTCGGGATACGAGATGGGTTTCGCCGCTTGCTGTAGTAACGGGTTTGTAAGTTGTCATTTCCATTTCGCCAGATTGCACGGCATAAAATACCCAACCTGCGCCATGATCATGAGGTGGGCGGTACGTGCCCTTTTCTTCGGCATGAACTAGCAGCATAAAACCATATTCAGGGTCTTGGTAGAGTGTTTTTGATGCCAACCTTTCACGCATAATGCTCTCAAGCCAAGGCTCGTGCGGTGGAGACTGAGTAAGCTCACTGAGTAACTCACGTACTGCTACTGTGGTGCTTGAATTTAGCCCGCTCCAGTTGGCTTTTATATCATTGACGATTTTATCTAAGCTATTTTGCATTACCTCTACCTCTTACCGTTTGTTCACTATCATTCGTTTAAGAGGAGCATACAACTTCAAGTTAACTTTAAGTCAAGAAATAGAATTGCTCGGATAATAACGATTTCGCTTAAAACTGATAACTTAGCGAGAGTTCGCTGGCGCGACCAAGAGATAGCCGCGAGAATACGTCGTGATACACCGTGAGCGGGAGTGGATCAAACTCGGTTTGGAATAACGCACTACTGATAGCAAGCACAATAAGGTGGTTTGATATACCAGTTGTATTAAGTAAATGATCTATCTTGAAGCGGGGAAATAGCTTTAGTAGCACCGCTCTCGCGTCCTGCTACCGCTAAGGTACCTATATCCATATAGGCAAGGCAAAAATTTTGCTATTTAGTTGTTCTAAATGAGAAATTTTTAACGAAGCTAATATGCTATTTCACCCTTCAAATTGATTAGAGAATTAATTCAATTGGTATTATAACAAGGTGTGTTGTTGCTCATGGCATTCCCTTCTCTTTTGTTGTTGCCAGAGCAAGTGAGTTGAGCTTTGTACACCTATAAACGAAAGAAGGGAAAGTTTTAGCAATATTTTTAGATAAATTAATCAGTGCTAGTTTTGACCTAATCTGCGCCTATCTACGCTCATGTGGGTACTGAGAATAGGGGTTATCTCGGACTCTGTGGCGGGAGCAAAAAGGTGGTTGCCTTGGATAAGGTGGCAACCGTTGAGGTTAAGAGACTTGGCTTGCAACGCGCTTTCAACACCTACCGCTACACATTCTACGTCCAAGCTCTTTGCCATCTGTACAATCAATTTTGCAATATCATTTTGTGAGGCAACTGACTGAGGGGTAGCAAGGAAAGCAGGTGGAATTTTAATAGTTTCAAACGTGAGCCTTTGTAGGTACAACATGCTGGTATGCCCAACACCAAAATGATCAATTGAAATCCGCACGCCTGACTGCTCCAGTTCTGCCATCACCTCAGGTGCTTTATCAAGTAATTCTATCAGATCAACTTCTTTGATTTCTATTTCAATTTGCCTAGGTGACAGCTGGTGCTGTACAGCTTGATCCATAAAGTTTTTTATTACTGTTTTATTGGTAAGCTCAGTAAGCGAAAGGTTGAAACTAACCACAAGGTTATCGTATTCACAAAACCATCTCTTCATTGCATGGAAAGCCTGTGCTCTGAGTTGCTGCCCAATTTCTACTATCAGGTCGCCATCACATGCCGTTTCAAAAAAGTCTTTAGGTTCCAATATTTGTTGGTCTTGTTGCCACCTTACAAGTACTTCAAGTTTCTTAATCTTACGCGTGTGTGCGTCAACAATAGGCTGGAAATAAGGAATAAACTCTCTATTTTCTAACCCCTGAATGATCCGACTTTCTTGCAACAAACGCTGCTCTGACTCATGGTCTAAACGCGCGTTATAAAACTGAAACTCCGTTTGTGTGGCTTTTTTAGCTCGATACATTGCAGTATCAGCATGTTTTAACAAAGCTTCAGTGTTGTCACCGTCGTCGGGGTAAATTGCAACGCCTGCACTCACCGTGACTTTAAGGCTAACTTGCCGTAAACAATATTGTCCGTTAACGCTGTTCAAGACCTTACTCACCACCTTACGTACATATTTTTTATCTCGGATACCATCAATGAGTAACACAAATTCATCGCCCCCCATTCTAGCAACGGTGTCACACCCTCGAATTTGCTGAGTTAGTCGGCTTGCAATCTCTTTGAGTAATAAGTCGCCGTGATCGTGCCCCAGTGAGTCGTTGATTTTTTTGAACTTGTTGACGTCAATAAAGACCAACGCAAATTGATGACTCATGCGTTTAGCTCGTTTACAAGCCTGCACTAAACGGTCATGCAGCAATAAGCGATTGGGTAACCCGGTTAATGCATCGTGATGGGCAAGGTGATTCATTTTTTTCGCCATTAATCTCGACTCAGTAACGTCTTGAAAAACCATTACAGTGCCAAGGTAGCTACCATCTTTAGCAATAATAGGAGAAAAGGAGTCTTGAATTGCAAAGGTAAGACCGAGGTGATTGGTAATTGAAGTGAGTTCAGGCAAACAAATAGTATGACCTTGCTTTAGGCAAAGTTCAGGGAATTTATTAATCGAAGCTTTGGTCTCTTCATGATACATAGACATAACGTCATCAAATCGCCGCCCGACCACTTCTTCATTTAACATCGCGAGAATGGCTTCTGTGACCGGATTAATATAAGTGATAACACCATTTACATCTGTACAGATCACGCCATCACCAATAGAGCTCAACGTCACTTCAAGCAATTCTTTTTCTTCTTCCAATGCCTGAGCGAGACGATTTTCTCTATTGCTAGTATTAAAATAACAGAGATATCCCGTAACGGTATCAGCGACTTTTAGTGGTAAAGTAACTGGGCTAATAACTTTACCACTGTGAACAACCGTGCAGTTGCCATAGCTTTGTGTAACAAGCGCGTCGAACTTGCTCGTTGCCACGCTCTTCCCTTCATTGTTGACACTACCGTTCACGGTGATTAATTCCTCAATTTTTAATCCAAATACGTTGCTGCCAACACCCAGTATGGATTGCATTTGGTCATTAGCTTGTAGGATAACGCCATCACTATCTAACACCATTTGTGGCACGGTAGAACCATCATCAACGTTGATTTTTATAGGATCTTGAGCTTGCCACCAAAGCAGTGCTACAAACAAAAAAGCTAAAGTGCTGATGATGATAAAAGTCACGGGTGACAGCAAAAATAGGCCCAATTTATCGGCCATAAGCATGGTTAAGGAGAGTAAAGTACCAACAACTAAGAATGTCCGTCTCATTGCCTAATCAAACCTAAGTATGGTGATGATGCGTCTAGTGGTGTTTTTTAAATAACAACCCTTATCACCAGTACTACTGCCCTAAACCTAGACCGGTTAAATTGATCTGTAGGTTGATTACGTGGTAAGCAGGTATCAAACACAAAGAAGTTTAGCATCAGTGTTTAATAACTATTGTTCACAATAGCAACGAATTCAAGTTTTTATCTAATCTGAAAACGAAAGATGATTGCAGTAAAACCTCTGCGTTTACGTGTGCTGTAAAGGGCCTTTACAACACGCAGTTTGGTTATTTAAGCTGGGATTTGAATAAGGAATGTATCAACTAATTATTTTTAAACTCATGTTGAATTATTTCCTTACCTTGCCAGAGAGTTTTGTGGTTAACGCAGCTTCTGCGCCCCGCTCTCGCTAAGGTACCTATTTCCTATAGGTAAGGAGAACTACTCACCAATAGCTGGCTATTGGGAGTGAATTCAATGCAGATAGCGCTATAGCTGGCTGCTAGAAAGGCATTAATTATCGAAACTTAGGTTATTTAGACCATACCGCAAACTCATTGCCGCTCGGCTCAATAAAGTGAAAGCGACGACCGCCAGGAAATTCAAATATAGTCTTGCTTATCTCTCCGCCCGCTTGCTCTACTTTGCTTTGCACGGCTTCCAACTCGTCGCTGTACAACACCACGAGAACTCCACCTTGCGCTTGTTTAGAAGACACATCGGCTCGGAAAAAGCCGCCGTCCAGGCCTGAATTTGCAAACGCAATATAATCAGGCCCGTAAGATTCAAATTGCCAATCAAACACCCGCTCGAAGAAAGCTTGTGTTGCTACTAAGTCTTTTGCTGCTAATTCTACATAGTTTATATGGTTGTTCATTTTTTATTCCCTTTAAAATCTGTGTTTAATTTATGCTGTTATCGCCTAGGGCATGTTGACCTTTGCTGTTTGATTTTTGTTCTTCTGAGTGTGTTTTGGTCGCGACGCTCGACTTGCCGCCTAGTAATCTAGGCAAAAGTTGAGCAACAATGAACAAAGCGCACTCAGATGAACCCAAAGGGCAGCGCTTGATTAGCATTCCTACTGTGTTACCCCACAAGGATGTGGGGTAAGGTGACTTTGCAGGAGCACAAAGTCTTTATCGCCAGACTTACATAGAATGACTATGCTACGCTGGCTCTCCCTTGTATAAATACCAATCAAACTGCTGCAAAAACAAACTTGAAAGATCAACAGGCCCTAATAGAAAGCACTTTGTAGTCGCTTCTAAATCAATGTTAAAGTGTAGACAATTTTATTCAGCGTTTATTATTGATTGTGCGATTATTATCTCTGCTCACTACTTTAGGAACTATCACATTCATGAGTTTCATCACTTCAGCTCACGCAACAGCAGCACAAGTGCCACTGACCACTTCGCAAATGCTTGGACAAAAGCTTATGCTCGATTTTCGCTATTACTGCGGTGAAAGCAAAAAGCCAAGTGGAGATTGTAGAGCAGCGATGACAACTTTACCGCCTGAACTGTCCGAGTTGATCAGTAAATACGACATCGGCGGCGCTATTTTGTTTGCCGAAAATGTGCAAAACACAGCGCAAATAGTCAGTCTAACCAATGCGTTACAAAGTGCAGCACAACAAAGTAAAAGTCAACTTCCCTTATTTATTGCCATCGACCAAGAAGGTGGTCGTGTTGCCCGAATTAATCGTGAACAAGCAACGTCGTTTACTGGCAATATGAGTATTGGAGCAACCTATCCAAAACAGGGCGATACTTACGCAACCAAAGTGGCAAGCGCGATTGGAAAGGAGCTAAATAGCTTAGGGATCAACGTAAACTTCGCCCCAACGGTAGATGTGAACAGCAACCCGAATAATCCGGTGATCAATGTGCGTTCATTCTCGGAAAATCCGAAAGTGGTCGCCGAATTAGGTCTAGCTCAGGTAAAAGCATTTGAGGCCGCAGGTGTACTTTCTGCGCTAAAGCATTTTCCTGGCCACGGTGATACACATGTTGATAGCCACACGGGACTACCTCGTGTTGATCACGACCGCGACAAAATTAACCAGCAAGATTTATTGCCCTTTGCCGAGATAATCAAAACATCACCTCCTGGCATGGTAATGACCGCCCATATTCAATATCCGGCGCTCGACAGCAGTAAAGTTGTTAACTCTCAAGGTGAGAGCATGATAAGGCCCGCGACTATGTCTTATCAGATCATGACACAACTACTAAGACACGAATTGGGATACCAAGGCGTGACCGTCACCGATGCGCTAGATATGGCTGGGATCAGCGACTTTTTTAATCCAGTCGATGCAACCATTGAAACGTTTAACGCTGGCGTGGATATCGCGCTAATGCCTATTGCTATTCGCAATCGTGCAGACATCAAACGCTTTGAACAATATATGGCAGAGCTAACCGCAGCGCTTGATACCAATAAACTAAACCAAGAGCAACTTAACAGTTCTATGGCGCGTATCGCCAAGCTCAAGACAAAGCTGCCACAATCAAGCGCTTCTTTGGCCATTGCCAATTCAACACTGGGTAATCCAAGCCATCGTCGCTTAGAAGCAGAACTTGCACTAGCGGCTATTACTGAAGTAAAAAACGATGGTGTATTGCCGCTCAGAGATAACGCACAAGTTGTTCACCTTATCATGCCAGATAGGCAAAAATGTTTTGCACTTGAGCAAGCATTACAAACATACAGTAAAAACTCGCTCACACTTTCTTGTACAAGCCTACAAGCCTACGACCCAGACATTGCACATGATGCAATTAAACAGGCCGATGTGATAATCGCCGCACATGCATCGCCACCGCAAAGCGCGGTTGAAATTGGCGGCATGGACGATGTGAAAAAGTTACGAGAGCATGGTGTGGCGCGTAATGTGCAACCAGAGGCGCTGAAAGCATTACTGCAATACGGTCAAAAACTGGGTAAAAAGCAGCTATTTATCAGCCTAAGAGCACCATACGAAATTAGTACCTTTGGACCTCTTAGTAACGCAGTATTAGCAAGTTATGCTTATAATGTAGACGTAAATCGTGATAAAAAAGTAACTGGGCCTGCCTATACGGCGCTGGCCAAAGTGATTTTAGGAATAGCGAAAGCGGAAGGTTCACTGCCTGTTACAGTAAACCACTAATTGGAGGAATCTATGGATCCCAGTGCTTCTTTAAGTGCACCACATGCAATAAGAAAAATGATCAAGGATGGTGATTATACGGGCCCTACTAAAGGGTTCGTGCCTGGGTTCACACAATGTAATGTGATTATTTTGCCACAAAGCGAAGCATATTCATTCTTCCGTTTTTGTGAGAGTAATCAATCCGTTTGCAAGCTGATTATTCCGCCCAGCGAGCCGGGTAATTTCAACTTTGACACTTTGGGGAAAGATATAGACATACGCTACCACCTCCCCAAGTATCAGATTTTAAAACATGGCCAGCTCGCCCAAGAATGCCATAACATAGAAGAGCACTGGCGCGACGATTTAGTTACCTTTGCTTTTGCCAGTTATCTTTCTTTTGATAACTTGCTCGCGCAGTATGGAATAAATCCACCATCGGCGAACCCAACCACACCTTTACCACTCTACATCAGCAACTTGCCTTGCAACTCAGTAGATAAATACGAGGCAAATCAAATACTGGCGATGCGCCCATTAACAAAGCAAAATCTTATTAGTGCCATTCAAGCGGCAACACTAAGCCGACTTCCCTATGCGTTGCCACTTCATTTTGGTGAGCCTAGTGAGGTTGGGATCAAAGATCTTAGCAAACCTAATTTTGGCGAGCCATTGACTTGTAAAGAGGGACAGCTTCCGGTTTTTTGGGGCTCCAGCCTGACAGCTCAGTTAGCCATAGCAAAAGCGGCACCTGAGTTCTGTATTATGAATAGTCCACACCATTTATTGGTGACAGATAAACAAGATTTAGAGCTTGCAGTAACGAAGTAGGAAATAAGCATGTTATTAAATTGCGACTTGGGTGAGAGCTTTGGCGCCTGGAAAATGGGGTTAGACGAACATGTAATGCCACATATCGACATGGCTAATGTCGCTTGCGGTTTTCACGCAGGAGATCCTGATGTACTCGCGCAAACACTACAGCTGCTCAACACGCATCGAGTAACGCTTGGCGCACATCCAAGTTATCCAGACCGCCAAGGGTTTGGCCGCCGCTCAATGCAGCTTTCTGAGCAAGAAATCACCAACGCTTTACATTACCAAATTGCCGCAATTGAAGGGATGGCAAAGGTGCAAGGCTTGACGCTAAGCTATGTGAAACCACACGGTGCACTTTATAACGATATGATGAAGTCACAAACGTTATTAAGCTGTGTGATCAAGGCCATCTCACGCTACCCAAGTGAGCTTAAGTTGATGGTACTAGCAACTGCGCAACAAGCAAACCACCAACAACTCGCCGACCACCATAATGTATCACTGATTTTTGAAGCCTTTGCCGATAGACTCTACACCGATGAAGGCTTACTTACTCCCCGCTCTGAACCGGGCGCAGTGCATGATAAGTCAGCGCTACTTGCACAAGTTAAGCAATTACACCAGCAAGGTAGTGTTACAACTGCAAGTGGGAAGTCACTTTCCTTACGCGCCGACACCTTATGCGTTCATGGTGACAATGAGGCGAGCATTGCCTTAATTGAAGAAATAAGAAACGTGATAAATCAATAATTTGTGATAGTCTGGCCGTACATGCTTAATAAGCGAAAGGACTTTACATGCAGCTCACAACAGAAAGACTTACCTTAAGACCTATACTTAATACAGATTGGCCGCTTTGGGTAGAACTTCATCAACATCCAGATGTCATGCGTTTTGTCGGTGAGATTACCAATGAAGCTACGCTGCGTGAAAAGTTTAACCGTGGTTTAAGCGCTGGACTTGGGCAGTGGCACAAAGAAGATAACACTTGGCTCACCTTAGTAATTGAAGAAACGGCCACAGCGACCCCAATCGGGCTACACGGATTTTTAAGTATGTGGACACCGTTTCAACAGGCCGAGTTAGGTTTTATGCTTTCCCCCGAATTTCAAGGAAAGGGTTACGCCTTTGAAGCTTCTAGAGCCGTCATTGATTTTGCCTTGCGCGAATGTAATTACCACAAGCTCATCGCCACCGTTACCCAAGGAAATCATGCCTCTCACCATTTACTCAAGAAACTAGGATTTGAGCTCGAAGGCACGCTAAAACATAACTTCCAAATTAACGGCGAGTGGGTAAATGACGAGAAGTTTGGGTTGCTAAAGTAACCTGAGCTTCGGATAATTAATGACTTTCTAGCAGCCAGTTTTAGCGCTAACTGCGTTGAATTCACTTCCAATAGCCAGCTATTGGTGCGTAAATTTGCCTAGTTATCCCTAAAACTCTCTGGCTAGATAAGAAGATAGTTTAAGGTGATTAAAAAACAATGAGTTAGCTCATTCCTTATCCAAACCTCAGGTTAAGTAATCACAGAGCTATGCTCACCAAATGAGGGCGGATCATTTGTTTTTAAAAACGCTAGATCTCCCTCATTCTAACCACTCGCTATAACTATAACATGGGCAATACTCACGCTTCTTAGCAAGTTAATCACTATTGCGCTCAGAAGGCAGATCACTCATATATTCCACAAACTCAATTTCATATCCCGCAGGATCAATAAAGTAAACGTTTTTTCGGTATGGATGCTGCGCTCCGACTTTATCGACTGTGTAACCCGCTTCGGTTAGCCGATTAACAACACGCTCGACACTTTGAACCACATAGGCGAAATGTGCCAAGCCGACTTGGTGACCCTCGAGTGCTCTGTTTTGGCCCTCACCGTGGTCGCTAAGCGCAATATAATGATAGTCATCTCCAAAATGCAGCCATGTTCGTGCTTTGCCGTACCACTCTCCTTGCCCTTTGCTTCTAACTTTCCAATGAGGAAATGCGGCGCGATAAAAGTGGAGCATCTCTTCTAGGTCGCTAACTACCAAATTTACGTGTTCTAAGTACATACATATCATCCTCTTCTTTGTAAATTCCGCTAACTGGAGGCAACGATAAAACCGCAAGTTAAGTTGAGGTAAAGCACTTTTTTATGGATTTTTAATTTGTTCACCGCAAAGAGTTGATTAAGCTGCAATATGGCGCATAGTGGAAATGATAATTAGAAACAGGATGAGTCATGAAATACTTTCTAGCAGGCGTCGCGATTGCAAGCTCAGCTTGCGCTGTGCAAGCCGCACCTCTTGAGCCAACCGATATATTTAATCTTGAATATGCTAATCAAATTGACATCACCAATGACGGTGACAAAGTCTTCTTCGTGCGAAATCGCATGGATATCAAAAGTGATAGAAAAGTCGGTAATATCTGGTCTGTAGACCTTGCTACCAATGCAATGCAGCCAGTTACCTCTGGATTACACATGGATTATTCTCCTGTGCTGTCGCCTAGTAATGATCGCATCGCTTTTATTTCTACTCGCGACGGTAGCAGCCAAATTTATGTGAAATGGTTGGCAACTGGAGCCATTGCCAAAATCAGTAATTTAGCTCACGGACCATCGGGACTACATTGGTCTCCAGATGGTAAAAGCCTATACTTTAGCCAGTTTGTTCCCAGCCAAAAAGCTCCACCGGTATCTGTTGCAGGGAAGCCCAAAGGAGCTGAATGGGCAAAACCACCCGTATTTATCGATGAGGTATATTATCGCGCCGACGGTGCTGGTTACACCGAACCGGGCTTTAATCATATTTTCAAAATTGATGCCAACGGTGGCAATGCAAAACAGTTAACCTCAGGCAACTTTGATCATGGCGGTGAACTGAGTTTTGCTGATGACGCAAAGGCACTGTATTTTTCGGCTAATCGCCACAAGGATAACCAATTAAACCCAACCAACAGCGAAGTCTATAAGCTAGACCTAAACTCGCTTGAAATCACAGCGGTAACTGACCGAGTAGGCCCAGATACTCACCCAGAGGTGTCACCTAATGGCCGCTATCTGGCTTACCTTGGTTATGATGATAAAAAAACCAATTACGAGAATAGCCTACTCTATATCAAAGATCTCAAATCAGGCGAAACCAAAACCTATGCAGCCGATTTAGATAGAAGCCTTGCCTCTGTCACTTGGGCCGCCAACAGCCGTGGCGTCTATGTAAGTTACGACAGTGAAGGGAAAACCACACTTGGCTATCAGCCGTTAAAAGGGCGTTTTGAGCAGATAACGGATGCCATTGGTAGTGTGAGTTTTGGTCGCCCCTATTCAGGTGGTGACTATGCCATCAGTGACCGCGGATTAGTGGCTTTTACACTCGCAGATACCCAGCGCCCTGCCGATGTCGCAATTGTAAAACGCGGCGAGCCAAGACCAATTACAAAGCTTAACGAAGATGCCCTTGGCGATAAAACACTGGCAAAAGTTGAAGAAGTTTGGCTAAAGTCGAAGCACGATCAACTGCCAATTCAAGCTTGGGTCGCCTACCCTCCCGGGTTCGATAAATCTAAAAAGTACCCGCTGGTACTTGAGATCCACGGTGGCCCAGTCGCAAACTACGGCCCACATTTTAGCGCCGAGGTACAACTTTTTGCCGCCCAAGGCAGCGTAGTGCTTTACATGAATCCACGAGGTAGCGACTCCTACGGCAAAGAGTTTGCTCAAACAATCCACCACAACTACCCAAGCCATGATTTTGACGACCTAATGACAGGTGTGGATCATCTGATCGGCGAGGGCTATATAGACAAAGACCGCTTGTTTGTTACTGGCGGTTCAGGTGGCGGCGTACTCACCGCGTGGACGGTCGGTCACACGGATAGATTCGCAGCAGCAGTCGTAGCAAAGCCGGTGATAAACTGGTATAGCTTTGTGTTAACTGCAGATTTCTATCCATTTTTTGCGGACTACTGGTTCCCAGGAAAACCATGGGAGCATATGGAACATTATATGAAACGCTCTCCTATCAGCTATGTCGGTAATGTAAAAACCCCAACCATGCTACTGACAGGTGAAGCGGATTATCGTACGCCAATCTCAGAAACTGAGCAGTATTATCAAGCGCTTAAGCTACAGGGTGTAGAAACAGCTATGGTCAGAATTCCAGATGCCTCACACGGAATCACCAAAAGACCATCCAACCTACTAAACAAAGTGGCTTATATTCAGTGGTGGTTCGACAAACACGACCCGAAGAAATAAACGGGATCCCAACCAAGCCGGGGCAGTCTTGCCTCGGTTTATTTACTCGTTATTATTAAAGCAAATCCACAAAAATAGGGAATGCAATATGGATTATGTCTCTCTCAATCGTGCAGCATGGGAAGAACGAGCCAAGGCACATTTTGACTCTGAGTTTTATGACGTCGATCGCTTTTTACAAGGTACCTCTTCACTCAATCCCATTGAATGTGAGCTACTGGGTGATGTATCAGGCAAGAGTCTGCTTCACCTACAATGTCACTTCGGCTTAGATAGCCTGTCATTCGCAAGACTGGGGGCTAAGGTGACTGGCGTTGATTTTTCGACAGAAGCCATTACCCGAGCAAATACATTGGCCCAACAAACTGGGCTTGACGCCTGCTTTATCTGTCAGGACATCACGCAATTTGGGCTTGAGAATAGCACACAATTCGACATTGTCTTTGCATCCTATGGCACCATCTGCTGGTTGCAAGATTTATCTCAATGGGCTGCTACTATTGCCCGCGCATTGAAACCCGGCGGTCAGTTTTGTCTCGTGGAGTTTCACCCAAGTATTGACCTTCATTTGGGCTACCCTTACTTCCCACAAACTCAGCCGGATATTAGCGAAGAATCAACCTATACCGAGAACCACCAAGATACCAAACAAACCATTGCGACTTGGCCGCACTCAATCGCCGAAGTGATGCAGTCATTAATGCAAGCAGGTCTTACAATCACTCACTTTGATGAGCACCCTTACAGTCCATATAACTGCTTTAAAGGTTTGGAGGCGGTGTCCGGACACGGTTTTCAGTTATTGAGTAAAGGGCATCAAGTACCATTGCTATTTTCAATATTAGCGAATAAAGCGGAGTAGGACTCACTACTCCACCATATATTTTTCCATACCCAATACAATTACGAGAATTTTTACAAAAGTTTTGTGTTTTAAGTTGATTGTTGCAAAATACTAAATTCAAGTTTTACTTCAAAAATATTCTCGCGATAAAAAACAAATATAACACTTTGATAAAATAGATTTTTTATCGATTTATTTTTCCGAACACACCAATTTGTTTTTCTGGATTTTCTCTTTTTAATTTGTGAACTAAAGTTTAACACGCAGTTTGAGACACACTTTAATTACGAGGGAAAACCCCATGAATAGAAAATCTAGAACGATGTTGTCTGCCGTCGCGCTCGCAGTAACAACAACGCTATCAGCCCAGAGCTTTGCTGCAATGAGTGAAGCAAAAACTAATCAATTTTGGTGGCCAGAACAACTAAACCTAAGCCCATTAAGACAACACAGCCCAGAGTCCAATCCTTACGGCGCAAACTTTGATTATGCCGCTGAATTTAGCAAACTAGATCTTAAGCAAGTCAAAAAAGACATCGAGCAAACACTCACCGATTCACAAGACTGGTGGCCTGCTGACTGGGGTCATTATGGTCCATTTATGATCCGTATGGCATGGCATAGTGCCGGAGTTTATCGTGTACACGATGGCCGTGGTGGCTCTGCAGGTGGTCAACAACGTTTCGATCCGTTAAACAGCTGGCCAGATAACGCAAACCTAGATAAAGCAAGACGATTATTGTGGCCGATTAAACAAAAGTACGGTCGTAGCCTATCGTGGGCAGACTTAATGGTCTTAGCAGGCAATGTTGCACTTGAGTCAATGGGCTTTAAGACCTTTGGTTTCGCAGGTGGCCGTCAGGACGATTGGGAACCTGATTTAGTTTATTGGGGGCCAGAAGATGCTTTCCTAAAAGACGAGCGTCGTGACAAAAAAGGTAAGCTAAAAGGTCCATTAGCAGCTGTAGAAATGGGACTTATTTATGTCAACCCTGAAGGTCCACACGGTAAACCAGATCCACTACTTGCCGCAAAAGATATTCGCATGTCATTTGGCCGTATGGCAATGAACGACGAAGAAGTGGTCGCACTTATCGCGGGTGGTCACACCTTTGGTAAAGCACATGGCGCGAAAAAGCCATCTGATTGTGTGGGTAAAGAACCAGCCGCTGCAGCAATTGAAGCGCAAGGCCTAGGCTGGAAAAATAAATGCGGCTCGGGTAAAGGTGCAGACACCACAACAAGTGGTTTAGAAGGGGCTTGGACGGTCACACCAACTCAGTGGTCAACCAATTATCTCGACAACCTAATGAACTTCAATTGGGTAATGACCAAAAGTCCAGCTGGTGCGACCCAGTGGATCCCAGATAACAAAGCTGCGGCAAACCTAGTACCAGACGCCCACATTGAAGGTAAACGCCACGCACCAATAATGTTCACCACGGATTTGGCATTAAAATTTGACCCTGAATATCGTAAGGTTATTGAACGCTTCCGCAAAGATCCAAAGCAATATGAGTTGGCGTTCGCGAAGGCTTGGTTCAAGTTGACTCACCGTGATATGGGTCCAAGAGCCCGTTATGTAGGTTCAGAAGTACCAAGCGAAGTACTGACTTGGCAAGATCCAATTCCAAAAGCGGATTACAAGATGATTGATAACAAGGACATAAGCGCCCTGAAAAAATCAATCTTGAACTCAGGTCTAACAAAACAAGAACTGATCAGAACAGCATGGTCGGCAGCATCTAGCCACCGAGTTACTGATATGCGTGGTGGTGCAAACGGTGGCCGTTTACGCCTTGAGCCTCAGGTAAGTTGGGAGGTAAACAACCCTGACGAGGTCAACAAAGTGCTAGCTACATTGACGGATATTCAAACCCGCTTTAATAAGCGTGCTGGCAAAAAAGCAGTCTCTATTGCCGACTTGATTGTGTTAGGTGGTTCTGCAGCAGTTGAAAAAGCCGCAAACGACGCAGGCTACAAAGTAAATGTAGCGTTTAAGCCGGGCCGTACCGATGCCTCACAAGCACAAACGGACGTCTTATCATTTAGCTATCTGGAGCCAAAGGCAGACGCGTTCCGTAACTATTACAGTGATGAAGCGTTTATGTCTCCAACTGAAATGTTAGTAGACAAAGCCAATATGCTGGACTTATCTGTACCTGAGATGACGGTACTATTAGGTGGCCTACGTAGCTTAGACGCAAACTACAAAGGCGCAGAGCACGGTGTATTTACTGACAAACCTGGTCAATTGAGCAACGACTTCTTTGTTAACCTGCTAGATATGTCGACTAAATGGTCAAAAGTAGAAGGGCAAGAAGGCTTATACGAAGGCCGTGACCGCAAAACTGGAGAGATAAAATGGACGGCAACCCCGGTTGATTTAATCTTTGGTTCTAACTCTGAACTTCGCGCAATTACCGAAGTCTATGCATCGGACGATGCCAAACAGAAGTTTGTAGACGATTTTATCGCCGCTTGGGTGAAGGTAATGCAACTAGACCGCTTTGACTTAAAATAAACCAATGAAGTACAGCAAACAGGGCCTAGTTTAGGCCCTGTTTTTTGGTTGTATGGCTTGGTTCTGCTTTGGTATTTTGGCAAAGCAAAACCGAGATACGAAGTTATCCGTCACCACATCGCTTTGCGCTTTATCGCTACTGTTATAGAGGTGCAATTGATTATCTTCGACGAAATAAAATCCCAGTTGATTTAATCGTGTCGCCCATCGATATCCCGATGCTAAATCACACTTTATATAAACACTTAACTCTCGATATTGCATTTGCTGATCACCGCCCCATAGCAACTGATAAGGCACATTTGCGCGCTGTAAAGCCCCTTGCCAAAATCGTGATAAGCGTTGATTTTTATCTTCACAGAGTACCTTTCCATGTGGATTCCACAGACTTAAGACTGCGCCCCGAGAATCAAAGCCGATTTGCTGTAATGGTTGAAAATATACTTGTAAATAAAGCTGCCACAGGTTTGGTTCAATTTTCATGTTTTACTGCTTGTTTGATTGTATTTACCAGTTGCCAAGATGGGCTCATGGCTGAAAGTTTGGCTGCTCCATGTAACCGGCCTGTAAATCTTATCAATAACTAAAAATTATCACTTAACCAATACAGCGACTCGCTTTTGCTCGTTCTCCGTAAAGGTTTGTTTGAGTAGTGACTCGACTTTTTCTTTTGCGATTTGGCTATCACCAAGCTCGGCTAAAATATTTTGTTTTTGCAGCATAAAGCTTTGTAGTTTTTGCTGCCAATGATTTTGTTGCTTCTGGACTTCAAGAATACGAGTTGCCGCTTCATCACCAAATTCGGCACTTAGTTCATTATAGTGTTTTTGCTGCCAGTTTGCGTTTAGGGTGTGTAACTGAGCTGAGGTGTGAAATAACACTTGTTCACGCTTTGGAAGCCCACTGACATGCGTCTCAATTAATTGCTGCTTTTGCGACTCAGATATAGATGCGTCTGACAAAATTTGCCAGCGAATCAAAGCTTGCATATCCCACGCATTATCACCTTCAAACCAAACAGCGATCACTTCATCTGTAAAAAATTGCCGCTGCAGTGCGTGTAGCAGCTCAACACGTTCTTGTAAGTTAAGATGCGTATCCACATCAATTAAGGCCTGCTTAAATTGCACGTAGAGATCTGCAACTTCGTGAAGGCATTGTGGTAATAATTCCAGATAAGCTTGCCACTGCTCGGCTTGGTTATTGTTTTGTAGATCAAAAAGCCAATCGTCGATTTGATGCTTATGCTGTTTATTAATAGTCTCACAACGTACGCTTGCAGATGCACTCCTTGTGGGTTGTGGGACCTTATGCGCATCACTTTGCTGCTCTGATACCACCGCGAACCGGGGAAGATGACGCGGCATCTCTTGCTGTTCACTCTCGATATAAACCAGCGACAGCATAGTCAAAATGATTAGCAAAAGGCCCCACTTTTTCATAGCGCCAGACCTTTTAAGCGGCGAATATGCTGGCGATAAACGGTTAATGGATCTGTTTCGAACAAGTGATGAATCCCAATAGTATGGTTTACCTGATCTAAATGGTTCATTTTGAATTGGTTGTTGATCACCTGACCTAAATTACTAGAACAAGCTGAGACTAGGCCGTCGTTGGCCTCATCAAAAACTTGAGAGAACAGTGCGAGTGCATTATCAGCAGGGTCAAATACGTTGGTCCATGCTTTGCTGCCACTCCATGAAAAATAATGCACACCATTGCTTGCTAGACTTTGGGTTTCGCCACAATAACTGCTTGGTATACCCTCTGGGTATTTTTGGTTAAATGCTAATGTGCCAGCCGTGGTCAAAGCACTTAGCGCTTCGAGTGCGTCTTTTGGTGCGGTTGCTTTACCAGATAACAAATCAATCAATCCCGCAAGGCCGTTAGCAAGCGATGCTAAAAACTGCTCCGAAAATGAACCACTGTCTACTCCACCGCGAACAACATCAGCAAAACGGCTCCCCCAGTTTACGCCACCAATACTAGTCGCTGAGGCCACCCACTCAGGTTTAACTGAGGCGACATAGCGAATAGTTTGCGCGCCTTGGCTGTGACCAATTAAATTAACTTTGTCTTTACCCGTTAATGCTCGAACCAACGCAACTTGCTCTAGTAGTTGCTCACCACGCAATTCTGAATTATGGGCTGATGATACTTCTGCAACATAAACCAGCCCACCTTCATCATGGATCACTTGTGGTACGCGATAAAAATAATCTACTCCGAGCAGATTATCAAAACCAAATAGACCGTGAACTAATACCACGGGATACTCTAATTCCTCACCGCTGTGGGCGGGAGAGGTAACGATCGATAGCAACCCAAGCAGGGCGCTGAGAATTAACCTTTTCATGTACTTGCTCCAATTATTACAATTTAGTAACAAACAAACTTTAGATTACAATGGTCAGAGGTCAAGCCAGAATAATGTAAAAAATGAAATTTTAATGAATATTACGTAAACAAACGT
>NZ_JAKEVK010000074.1:0-19766 GCF_022398435.1 Pseudoalteromonas sp. Isolate6
AGATAGCAAAATATGATGTTACAGCTGTTTATTATAGAGAGACCTGTATGAGCAAGGATAAGAGAAGCAGAACAATTCATTACAAGCTAGCGAAAACATCACAAACAACATTAACATTGCAAGAAATGCTAGAAAGTGCATTAGAAGATGAGAGCAAAGGCTTGCACCTTGTCATAAATAGGCAAGAATATTTAACAGATGACCAAAAGAAAAAGCGTTTTTTAAATAAACATAGTCGTTACAGTGGTAATATGTTGATGTGCCAACTGGTTCAGTACGAAGCAGGGCTTAGCCAAATGATAATTACATTAAATGAGCAAGCTAAGGCGTATCAACTTAAATCTCTAAAGCCTGATGATATAAAGAAATTGACTGAAGTCTCAGATTCATCAGATCAAGAATCTGAATTCTTAAACTCTGTTCTTTATTTTGGTGTTTACAACAATCATATGATTGTTCTTGGTAATCAAACTTTGAAAACGAAGGAACTTGAAAGCCACTTAAATTGGTTTTTAATGAATACCGTGAACATTATTTCATCCAGTATTGTTTTGTGCGACCAAGTTTCATCAGAAGCAAAGAAAAAACTAAAAAAACAGGAAGTAAAAAGTCTTGTAATAGGATCTGATGTACTATTTGAACCTCCCCAGGATTCAGACACAAAAATCGTCGACTTTGAAGAAAAGCATAATGAAATAAAAAGTCTTCACTTGAGCCCTAAAACTATTGGTGCAGAGTTTTTTTCATTCTTAAGAAACGTTGGTCAAATAAATTCTTCTGCACTCGATGAGGCTTTGGATGATGCTAATTTAAAAGTAAATATTGAAGTGACTTACAATAGAACCACGACTAAAAAAGGACAAAAAGTGCTCGATCAGCTGACAGGAGCATTCAGGCATCTTGATAAAGATGAGCTAAAAGTTAAGCTTAAAGGTGGTGGTGAGATACGAGGTGATGAGTTAAAATTATCAACTAAGATACAAGTTTTGTTTAGTGACGGAAGTATTGATGAAGGTGACTTGTATACGAAAATGTCAACTTGGCTAGCGGACAAAATTCAACTTGCTGAAGTGGATCAAGATATTATTGAAGCAATTATTAGTGAAGCATAAAGTCATTATGATCAAGAGTAAAAATAGCGCACGCAAATATTGGCTAACAGGACTTGTTATAGCAGGCACTTTCAGTATTGTCTGTAGCGTTATTTTTTCGTTTGTAGGTGGAGTCGTCACGAAATCGCCGTGGGTTGCAATATCGCTTTTTTTACTTCCTTTACCACAGCTATTTACTATCTATAAAGATTTGAATGATTTTGGGGCGATAGATAAAGTGTCATCTACTGAAAGAGAGCGATTAAACGAGCAAATACTTGAATTAAGAGGCTATATGATGGTATTTCTCATCATAACTATTTGCTTTGCTGTGATTTCTGTTTTTGTACTATTTTACAATGCTCATCACGCATTACCTTTGCAGTACATCGCAATGTTATTTGGTTTTTTCGCGGGATGGATAATCTATCTTATGGTTACACTGTTTAGGATGCATAACCAAGTTGGTAGCTTCAAAGCTAAGATTTATGAACGAGCTAAGAAAATATCGATAGCAAGAGCGAGTTCCAAAAAGCTAAGAGAAAAAACGCAGTAACACAGGTCACTTGCTCGAACCTTCTAATTTTAAGACCTACAAGAACTCACTGTTATCAAATGAAAGTAAGCTACCCAGTAATAGCTTGAGGGCAAGTCTCGCATCTAGCATGATGCTACGTAATACTATCCGCTAATGACATAATGTCGACTCTGTAACTAAATCTGTGTAACTGCCTATTATTAATCCTTAAAAAGGGTTTAGGATAGGCAATGATGAATAAGAAAGAACTGGAAGCGTTTGCTAAGCAAGCTGCTAAATCAATTAAGTCAGAAGCAGATTTAACTGACTTTCGTAAAATGTTAACCAAGGTGACGGTTGAAGCAGCACTCAATGCTGAATTAGATGAACACCTTGGGTATGCTCGTCATGAGCAGTCTGAGCAACAAAATTCCCGAAACGGTTATTCAGCTAAAACCATTCGAACCGAAGATGGTGAAGTTGAATTAGATACACCTCGTGACCGAGATGCTAGCTTTGAGCAGCAACTGGTTAAAAAGAACCAAACTCGCTTCACGTCAATGGACGACAAGATTTTGTATCTATATTCCAAAGGCATGACGACCCGTGAAATCGTTTCTACGTTCAAAGAAATGTATGACGCTGACGTATCACCAACACTGATTTCTCGTGTCACAGATGCCGTTATCGCTCACGTCGTAGAATGGCAAGCTAGGCCACTTGATGCTGTTTACCCAATCGTCTATCTCGACTGTTTAGTTGTTAAGGTTCGCCAAGATAAGCAAGTCATCAATAAGGCCATTTACTTAGCCTTAGGTGTTAATATAGAAGGCCACAAAGAACTGCTTGGCATGTGGATATCAGAGAACGAAGGCGCTAAGTTCTGGCTAAACGTGCTAACAGAACTTCAAAACCGTGGCGTTAAAGATATCCTTATCGCCTGTGTTGACGGCCTTAAAGGCTTCCCTGATGCAATTAATACCGTTTATCCAGATACGCAAATTCAGCTCTGTATCGTACATATGGTGCGTAATTCATTGAAGTTCGTGCCGTGGAAAGACTACAAGGCCATCACGGCTGATTTAAAGCGCATATACCAATCAGTAACTGAAGACGAAGCCTTAATGGCCTTAGAACAGTTCGAGCAACGCTGGGATAGCAAGTACCCTAATATATCTCGCTCATGGCGCAATAATTGGCAAAACGTCAGCACCTTATTTAATTACCCCGAAGATATTCGAAAAGCTATTTACACTACCAATGCCATTGAATCGCTGAACTCAGTTATCCGTAAAGCCATCAAAAAGCGTAAGCTGTTCCCGCATGATGACTCGGCTAAAAAGGTCGTTTACTTGGCTATTGAGCAGGCATCTAAAAAATGGACGATGCCGATAAGAAATTGGAAATCGGCCTTAAATCGATTTATGATCGAATTCGAAGACCGATTAAAAGATGTTATTTAAAACTGGCAGTTACACAAAATGTGTTACAGGGTCAAGCCAATCGGCAAAAATTCGTTAAAATGAAATTCACTTATAAACTATGACGTTAATAAACTTTGTAGCAGAATCTAAAGCTCTATAACCATGCTTTTGCGCAGCACTAAACTTGGTTTTCTGATCAGTTTTAAGGAGGTGCCAAACACCGTCATAAAAAACTTCAAGTTGACCTTCTAGAACATGAACAAGTTCTTCGGCAACATTATCATGCGGCTCTCTTAAGTGTTCATCATTTGGAATGAGAGAAATGACAAACACCTCGGTATTTTTGCTCCCGTTAGATGAATAAACAGGAGCAAATATAGAGCCTTCTTGGTTGATAGAGTTATTCGAATTCTGCGGGTCGCTCGAATCTAGTAACATTGTGTACTCTATGCCAATACCCTGCGCCAACTTCCACAATAATTCAACTGTTGGACTAGACTCAAACCTTTCAATTTGTCCTAACATCGCCTTGGAGATGCCGGTCATGTTGGCCAATTTATCAAGGCTTAGGCCTCTCTCTTTTCTGATGTCTTTTAATCTAACACCTAGGTTTTTGGAAATTACCGATTTAACTTTCATTACGTTGTGCGTTATTGCGTACGGTGATATTGTGTACACTATAACGCACAATGCAGCACTTATCTATTCGAAAGGGAATTACATGCCTAGTAAAACTTTTGCTTGCTTAGTTTATTTACTTTGTTTCATCAGCTCGGTCAGTGTCGCGTCAGAATATACGCCTTTAGACAACTTTATTGTTAAAGCCAAATCCATGACTAAGTCGGCTTCAGGCACATCCGTTGTATTGATTAAGGATGGTAAAATTACTCACGAAGTTCACGTTGGTATGGCGAATGTTGAAAAGCAGCTCCCTGTCGATACAAATTCGGTTTACTACTTCGCTTCGACAACTAAAGCGATAATGGGGCTGGCGACATTACAGGCTGAAAAAGAAGGTTTGCTTTCTAAGGACTCTACGTTGAGGCAGCTATTTCCAAACGTTAAGTTTTCTTATATCAATCCTGACAACTACTCAGTCAGAGACTTATTGTCTCATCGCTCTGGATTAACCAATGACGCGATGACATGGACTTTTTCTTACACTGGAAACCATGATAAAAAGCAACGACTTCATTTTGTTTCCTCGCTAAAACAGCACCCGAAAATTAAAAAAGGTGAGTTTGGTTACACAAACCTTGGGTACAATCTTTTAGCAATATGGTTTGATGAGAACTATGAAGGAGGATGGCCCAACGCGATTAAAGAGCTAGTGCTTTCACCTGCAGGAATGAAAAATTCAACAGCAGATGTTGACCAAGCGAGATTGCAAAATTGGCCTATTCCAAGCTCATATTCATATAAATTTCGAAGTGGTCAATCTGAGATTTATATGAATAAAAACAATGCGACTTTGTATTCAGTGGGTATCTTTGCCAGACCAAATGATTGGGGTAAGTTGATAACCCACTTGCTACCAATAAATGTAGAGCGCTCAGCGTTTTCCAAGTCGGTTGTAAGAGCGTCTCAACAACTACTGGTTAGTGATATTGAGAGCTATTTTTCCGGCTATGGATGGGGATGGATGCACTCAAAAGTCGCTGGTGAAAGTGTGTTAATGCACACAGGGGGATTTGATGGCGCTTCTGTTCAAGTATCTTACGCTCCCGAAAAAAATCTTGGTGTCGTTGTTGTTCATAACGAAAGTGGGCTCATTGCAAATGAGTTAAATGGCAGAATAACTGAAATCGCTTATAAAATGTTAACTAATCAAGATGTGAGTAAGCTTATTGAATTCCATCAAGAGGAGATGACTGATCTTGCTGTTTATGTCGAGAAAGCAAAGGCAGAACTTGCCGCTAAAAGAGAAGACTTGTCAAAACGCCGGAGCATATCACCTTCGCTTAAGTCATTACTTGAAGGTGTATACGAAAACACGGATGTTGGACGGTTGACTATTAAACAGAGAGACGGCAATTTGCATCTTGCTTGGGGGGATTTACAGAGCAAGATTTACAGTGGACAAGCAGATAATGAATTTATAGTTGAACTTAGGCCGGGTAAGTTCTATGAACTAACCGCTGATAAAAGCATGTCCATTATCGAATTAAAGGATTGGCAATTCCAAAAAGTTAGGTAATTCAGAGGCAAGGTTAGTTGCAATCTAAATGCAAATTGGTGTGACAACGTCAAAGTTGTGTAGCGGATATGCCGACAGCCCCTTTTGGGGCTCGCATTAGAGTAACCAGTAGCTCCAACTTCAACCCCAAAGCTTGTCATAGAACTAGTGTATATAGTCATCAATTAGCTGGCGCCAAGCATCGGGCTTACCGTAATAGGCAGCATGCGGAAGCTTTATCTGTTTCTCATGCTTTTCAAGGATAAGGGTGGGGTAGCCAGTAACTTGAAGCTTTTGCATTAATAGGCGGCTTTGCACGATTTTTGTTTGCTCAGCCCCTTGGTTTGCCAGCATAGCTCGTTGCCAGTGGTTTTTATCTAGCCCAAGCTCAACGGCTAGCTCCTCTATAGCCTCAGCTCGGTTAACCTGTTTGTCCTCTATATAGTGGGCATGCTGAATAGTTTTAAGCATGTTAAGTGGCGCTATGCCCAATTGCTCAGCGGTTATGATGGCACGGGCGGTGATGTATGAGTCAAGGATCATCGGATCGTTACTATTCACCCTTTGGATGTAACCTTTGCCAAACTGCGCGCCTGTTATGCTGGCTATACGCGCATCGCTTGTGAGAATGTGGTTGCGGAACGCTTTCTCTATAGATTGGTTGGCAATCATACCTCCAGGATGCAGTTCAAGCTTGAGGTCACTGTTGGCTGCAATCGCATCCAACAGTGAAGTCGCACCGTAACACCAGCCACACATGGGGTCGAAGAAGTAGTGCACTTTTACCATTTCATCTCTCCCATATGTACCTTAGCACCAATACCCAACGCCATAGGCAATCCTGCATCAGGGTAGCGTGCAGACATACTATCAATCAGCTCAGCGCTATTTTTACTGCTGCTTTTTGCCTGACTAAAGTCGCTTAAATACTGCTGCGAGTAGCTTATGGTACTTGTATCAAGTTTGGTGCCTGCTTTCATGTGACCAGGTATTACAATCTCTGGCTTGAGTGCTTTTAACTCTTTTAATTGTCGACTCCACGCTTGTTGACTGCGTTGGGATTGCGCATCAGCCATCCATAAGTGCACATTACCGTAGACTGCAACATTGCCCAGAACTGCTTTACTTGACGGGATCCATAAGTAGGGGCGGTGCGCTAGCTCTGATTGCGTGCCGTGGATCTCTATTTTGTGCCCATCTACAAAGAGTGTATTTCCCTCTACAACTGTTGGGATGTACGGTTTTACAGGAGCATTCGCGCCCATTTTTGGTGTCCAAAATGCTAATTTACCCGCGAGCTTTTCTTCAATCACTGCTTTTACGGCCGCTGTGGTTAGGATCTTAGCTTCTGGGAACAAAGTGTGTAGTACTTCCGCGCCAAAATAATAGTCCGGATCAGCTTGGCTGATAAAAATCGTTTTTAGGGGTTTGCCGCTGTCGAGCACTTTGGCAGCTATGCGTAGTGCATCCGCTTTGGTAAAACCCGTATCTACGACCATCACTTCACTCTCACCAATCACCAGTGTTGAGTTAACGTGGAAGCTGTTTTTGTCAGCGTTATAAACATCCAGTGTAAGTGGGGCGGTGTTTGCTGCAATCGCATTGCTTGCGAATAAAATTGATGCTGCTATCAACGTTAGGTGTTTCATATCTTTTGCCTCTTTAGGTTTAGTACGGAGCAGATGATATGAAATTGATAGGTTCAAAAAAACATGCCAAACTAAACATCATTGTTTCATAAATCGAGCAAATATATGGATAGACTCATCGCTGCTAAGGTATTTGCCGACGTTGCAATCACGGGTAGCTTTACCGCGACGGCTGACAGGCTAGATATGTCTCGCCCTATGGTAACTCGGTACATTGAAGCAATGGAAAGCTGGCTAAACATTCGTTTATTACATCGCACCACGAGAAAAGTGTCTTTAACGACAGCAGGGGAGTCCTGCTTGGAAGAAGTGAGACAGTGGCTGAGGCAAGCCGACACCATAACCGGCTTGGCGGATACCAGCGGCAAACTGTCTGGTACGGTTCGACTAGCAACCAGTATGTCTTTTGGCTTTTCTCAACTCGTGCCCGCTATTCAACAGTTTATGTCAGCACATCCTGATGTGAATATTGACATTGATTTGCAAGATTCTGTGGCCGATCTCACTGAGAGTCAGATAGATCTTGCTATTCGTATTGCCTCTGCACCGGACCCTTCTTTAATTGGTAAATCAATTGCAGTATGTAGCTCAGTTATCGTGGCGTCCCCACAGTACCTTGCGAATGCAAGTGAAATCAAAAAACCTGATGACCTAGCTGAGCACTTGTGTCTCGGGTATAAGAACTTTCAGCAGCATATCTGGCATTTGCGCAAAGGTAACTCACAGCAGTCGGTAGCGGTAAACTGCCGTTTAACTGCGAACGAGGCGACCGCCTTATTGCACGCAACGTTAAATGGCGCTGGTCTGGCAATTCAACCCACTTATTTGGTTAACCGCTACATCAAATCTGGTGAGCTTAAGCTGGTACTACCTGATTGGAAGCCAAACGATATGAATATATACGTGCTCTATTCTTCGAGAAAGTATATGTCTCCAACCGTGAGGGCGTTGATAGATTATTTGTCTCTCTATTTTGCCCGTACGCCATGGTGAGATTTTATTGGTTATCTTGGATTAAATAATTATATAACCGGATAGCAATGCTGTTGAAACCGCAATGGGTGTTAGGTTTAAGTTTTATTTGTATCACCGAAAACGTTGTCAAAGACACTTGTATTTGATGATAAAAAACGGTCTAATAGGCCGCAAAAGATACGATGTTTGGTCAGGGAATGAGCATCGCCGTAACGATATAACTTGTAAATCAATCCAAGTGAAGTCGCTTGCTTCAATCTATTCTCGCCACGTAAATAACATCTACCCTCTAGGTCAAACTAGTTTAGTCTGATCCAAAAACGTGTTGTGCATGCTATGCATATATGATTTACAAACATTCAAGCAAAAAGGAGTTGCTCATGATAGTCAAATATATCTTCACTCTAATAGGGGCCGCACTGTTAATCGGGTCACTTGTAATGTACAACAGTACACAAGACTTTCTAGACCGTGCAGTTATTACCGAAGGCACAGTGATAGACCTTATTCGTTCCCAGTCTGAAGACTCGGATACCTATACTCCGTTCGTTAAATTCCGCACTAAAAATGGCGAAATAGTGGAGTTTGTGTCCTCTACCGGGGGCGGCCCGAACAGTTACTCAATAGGAGAGGTTGTTAGTGTCGCTTATCTAGAAGATTCAATCGATAAAGCTGAAATTAACGATACGTTCTCGCTATGGGGCGGGGTTATGATTGTGGCAGGAATGGGCTCCGTATTTTTTCTTATTGGACTTTCAATTATCTTATTTGGCGCGTCAAAAAATAAGAAAGTGAAGTATCTAAAAGAAAAAGGAACACCTGTGGTGGCTAAGTTTCAGAGTGTTGAAGTTAACCGCAGAATAGAGTTTAACGGCAAAAATCCTTACCAAATTTGTGCACAATGGAGAAACCCCGCAACATCGCAATTGCATATTTTTAATAGTGATAATATATGGTTTGATCCAAGCAACCACATAGACCGAGAAGAGATAACGGTGTTAATTGAAGAAGGAAACCCAAGCAAATACCATGTGGATATTTCATTTCTCCCAAAGGTCGCATCTTAATCCTATGAAGGCTGACGGATCGTAACTACAACACTAAGTATGTAAAGTTCACTGGGGCTGAGTTTGCAAATCTATTCGAAATAGCGCTTAATAAGGCGCTATTTTTTTATCTGTTATAAGGAAGTAATATGAGTAAGCGAGCGCTACTCTTCCCTGACAATTTTAAGCTGGTTTTGTACGCCATGGTGGTGATGTGCCTCGTACAGGTGTTGGGTGGTATTTTTGGCCTTCCCGTCTATCGTCTTGGGATTGTACCGCACAATGTCGATCATTTAAGTGGGGTATTAACTGCACCTTTTATACATGGCAGCTGGGGACATTTGCTGAGTAATTTGCTCGGCTTAAGTATTAGCGGTTATTTGGCAGCGAGATTACCGAGGTTCAAGCGAGCAACGCTCTTTATTGTAGTTGCTACGGGGCTTTTGGTGTGGCTATTTGCTGGGCACGCTAATCACATTGGTGCGTCAGGTATTGTGATGGGGTATTTTGGTTTACTGCTTGGGGCTGCACTTTTTAATCGCGATGTGCTTGGCATCGTTAGTTTTATGGCGCTGTTGGTCTTGACTTACTATGCCAATATTAGCTTTTTAGCGACGTTGTTTGATTTTTCTGCACAGACGAGTAGTTCAAGTCATATTTTTGGGTTTTTGAGCGGATTGTGCGGTGCATACCTAACCAAGCAAAAGCGTATTACGCGACGTTAAAACAGCATAACCTGCCAGTGACGGCAGGTTATGCTCTGGGGATTTAAGTTACTACCAGATACGAACGCGCTCTTCTGGTGCAAGGTAAAGTTTGTCGCCCGGTTTTACGTCAAACGCTTTGTACCATGCATCATGGTTGCGAGGCGCAAGGGCTCTAAATTGACCCGGTGCGTGTGTACCTGCGCGTAGCTGGTTTAGCATGCTTTGCTCAGTACGCTTTTCTTTCCATACTTGTGCCCAAGCAAGGAAGAAACGTTGGTCGCCAGTCAAGCCATCAATCACCGGTGCTTCTTTGCCGTTTAGGCTCAGCTGATAGGCATGATAAGCCATCGCAAGGCCACCCACATCACCGATGTTTTCACCAAGGCTGTTACGACCGTTCACAAAGTTACCTTCAATAGGCTCATATTTGTTGTATTGTGCTGCGAGCTTGTCTGCTTTTTCTTCGAAAGCAGCGCGATCGGCATCGGTCCACCAGTTACGCTGAATACCGTTGGCATCTGATTTAGAACCTTGGTCGTCAAAGCCGTGGCCCATTTCATGGCCTATCACCGCGCCAATACCGCCGTAGTTTACTGCTGGATCTGCATTTGGGTCGAAGAATGGCGGTTGTAAAATTGCCGCTGGGAAAACGATTTCATTAAACGAGCTGTTGTAGTAAGCGTTAACGCGTTGTGGTGTCATGCCCCAGCGGTTACGATCGGTTTTTTCAAGCTCTTTAGCGATGCTATCATTACGGAAAAACTCACGTAAGTTTTTCACATTTGTCATTAAGTTATCGCGGGTTAGGGTTAGCCCATCAAACGATTGCCAGTTGTCGGGGTAGCCAATCTTAGGCGTAAATGCGGCAAGTTTTGCCTGAGCATTTACTTTCGTTTCTTCGCCCATCCAGTCTAAGCTTTCAATCCTTTCACCAAGGGCGGTGCGTAGATTTTCAACCAATTCTGACATTTGTTTTTTAGAAGACTCAGGGAAGTAACGGGCAACGTAAACCTTACCAATTGCAAAGCCAAGCGAAGTAGTACCAGACATTTCGCTGATTGCGCGTTTCCAACGAGCGCGCGGCTCTTGCTGACCACTTAAATGCTTGCCATAAAATTCAAAGTTAGTATTGAAGATATCTTCAGACAGTAGCGATGCATTGCCGCTAATGGCATGATAGGTTAGGTAGTCTTTCCAAACGGCCAAGTCTTCAGAGTTGATAAGTGCAATCATCGCTTTAATCGGCTCAGGCTGAGAGATATTTAGTTGAGGCACTTTGTAGCCCGTTTCAGCAAAATATACATCCCAATTAAAGCCTGGGTACTGTGTTGCTAGCTCGTCACGTTTGACTTGATTTAATGTGAGGTCGCGGTTTCTGCGTTTTTCACGTGGCCAATGGCCCTCAGCAATTTTGGTTTCTAGGGCTAGAATGGCTTCTGCGCGCTCAGTCGGCTTGTCTTTACCCGCAAATTTAAGCATATCTGCAATATGTGCAACGTATGCTTCGCGAGTTTTAACAAAACGCTCAGCTTGTTCTAAATAGTAAGAGCGGTCTGGTAGTCCAAGTCCGCCAGCACCCATCGACATCTCATATTTATTTGGATCTAGACGGTTAAACCACATACCGCCACCGATCGGCGCTTTTACGCCAGTTAACCAAGATTGACCAAATGCTTTGGTGAGACCGTCAGTGTTACTAATGGCGTCAATGTCAGCGAGTAGTGGTTGAATAGGTGTAATACCCAGCTTATTTAGGGTTTCCACATCCATATAAGCATTGTAAAAATCGGCGATCAGCTGCTCTTCGGCATTTAGATTTTTACCGTTAGCTATTTCTTCGATAATGGTTTTTACTTGTTCTTCGCTGCGTTCAGCAAGTGCTGAGAATGCACCAAAACGCGTTTTGTCTGCTGGCATTTCGTAGTTTTTGTACCAAGTGCCGCTGGCGTACATAAAGAAATCATCGCCAGGTTTTACACTTTCGTCACGTGCACTGAGGTCAACACCAAAACTACCAAGTTCTGCCTTACCTGTAGCTACTGCCACATTTTCTGCTTGTTTGGTTTCACTTGTTGTTACTTGTGGCTCAGAGCAAGCCGTCAGCATGATGGCTGTAAGCGCACTTGCTATTATCGTTTTTTTCATTATGTGGTCTCTACCTAGTTCGAGAAGTGGGCCCGACAGTTGTCTTATTGTACTTACTATCGGGAATTTAACTATTGTCGAGTGAATACGCTTTTGCTGCAAGCATTTGAGTCGAATTGTTGGGAAATTCACGAAGAATGTGCTTTCAAAAGGAAAAATGTATAGCAGAGAGTGAAATAGGATCAGGCTTTAAATCAATAGCAATATCCCTTATCATTTCGGCATTATTATCAGTGCTGTTGTACTGTATTGACCACAAGAAACGAATTTATGCAATTATCACCAAGTTTAACGGCGCTTATTGAAGCGCTGCGTTGTTTACCTGGCATTGGGCCTAAGTCTGCGCAGCGTATTGCCTTTCATTTATTAGAGCGAGACAGAGAGGGTGGCAGTCAACTAGGGCAGAGCCTGACTCATGCGATGCAAGCTATTGGTCACTGTTCAAGCTGCCGAACATTTAGTGAAGTTGAGGTGTGTGATATTTGCCAAAGTATCAAGCGGCAAGACACAGGACTGCTTTGCGTAGTTGAATCACCAACGGACGTATTGGCGATAGAGCAAACAGGGCAATTTAACGGCTTATATTTTGTGCTGATGGGACATTTATCACCTTTGGATGGTATTGGTCCCAATGAAATTGGCCTTGATGTTCTTGAGCGTAAACTAAGTGCTGGCAATATTAACGAAGTTATCTTAGCGACCAACCCAACGGTAGAAGGTGAGGCAACGGCGCATTATATTTCCGAGTTATGTCACAAATATCAAGTTGAAGCGTCTCGTATTGCTCACGGTATGCCAGTTGGCGGTGAGTTAGATCTGGTAGACGGTATGACGCTGATGCATGCGTTTAGTGGGCGGAAGAAACTCTAATCTAGCTCTTGTTGTCAAAAGCCCTGATTTTTGATCGTTTAACCCAAAAAGCAGGGCGGCTTGTTAAAAATTTTGTTCAGTCTCTTGAAAGTTTTCTCTCCTCCCCCATATACCTAGCATATTGGTAAGAACACTGCATTAATTGCTTATATTGGAGAGAACAATGTCCGCAGCTCAAAAAGAAACATTAGGCTTTCAAACAGAAGTCAAACAATTACTAAACCTAATGATCCACTCTTTATACTCAAATAAAGAGATCTTTTTACGCGAGTTAGTATCTAACGCTTCAGACGCAGCTGACAAACTACGTTACCTAGCTTTGCAAAATGGCGATCTTTATGAAGGCGATGCAGAGCTACGTGTTCGCTTAAGCGTAAACAAAGATGCAAAAACCATCACCATTTCTGACAATGGTATTGGTATGACGCGTGACGAAGTGATCAGTTCACTTGGTACTATCGCAAAATCTGGTACAGCTGATTTCTTTAAAAACCTAACAGGCGACCAAGCAAAAGACTCGCAGCTGATTGGTCAATTCGGTGTTGGTTTCTATTCTGCATTCATTGTTGCTGATAAAGTAACGGTTCGTACGCGTAAAGCGGGTGAGTCAGAAGCAGTTGAATGGGAATCGCAAGGTGAAGGCGATTTCACAATTGCTGAAATTGAAAAAGCAGAGCGTGGTACAGAGATCACACTACATCTTCGTGAAGAGGAAAGTGAGTTCCTTGAAACTTACCGTCTTCGCGGTATTGTGACTAAATACTCGGATCACATTTCAATTCCTGTTGAACTTTATAAAGACCCAGTTCCTGAATCTGAAGGCCCAGATGGCGAGAAAATTGAAGCGCAACCTGGCGAGTGGGAAGCTATCAACAAAGCCACTGCACTTTGGACTCGCGATAAATCAGAGATCAGCGAAGAGGAATATAAAGAGTTTTATAAGCATGTTGGTCATGATTGGGAAGAGCCACTCACTTGGGCACACAATAAAGTAGAAGGTAAAACTGAATACACCAGCTTACTTTACATCCCTAAAAAGGCACCTTTCGATTTATATAATCGTGAACGTCAAGCTGGGCTTAAGCTTTATGTACAACGCGTATTTATTATGGATGACGCAGAGCAGTTTATGCCGAGCTACCTGCGCTTTGTTAAAGGCTTACTAGATTCTAACGATCTACCACTCAACGTATCTCGTGAGATCTTACAAGATAACAAGATCACTCAAGCTATTCGTAAAGGCTGTACGTCTCGCGTACTTAAAATGCTTGAGCGCATGGGCAAAAACAAACCAGAAGATTACCAAGCATTCTGGAATGAATTTGGTAATGTGATCAAAGAAGGTCCAGCTGAAGATTTCGCAAACAAAGATGCTATTGCGAAACTATTGCGCTTTAGCTCTACGCATACTGATGAGAAAACGCAAAATGTTTCTCTTGAGCAGTACATTGAGCGCATGAAAGAAGGCCAAGATAAGATTTACTATGTTGTGGCTGATAGCTTTGAAGCAGCAAAGAGCTCTCCGCATCTTGAAATCTTCCGTAAGAAAGGTATTGAAGTTCTGTTACTGTCAGATCGCGTTGACGAGTGGATGATGAGCCACCTCACTGAATTCAACGAGAAGCCACTTCAGTCAATCACGCGTGGTGATCTTGACTTAGGTGATATGGATGACGAAGAAACGAAGAAAGCGCACGAAGAAAGTGAGAAAGAAGTTGAAGGCTTAGTTGAGCGCGTGAAAACAGCACTTGGCGATAAAGTGAAAGAAGTACGCTTTACGCACCGCCTAACAGACTCTCCAGCGTGTGTGGTTGCAGACGATCATGACATGAGCTCGCAAATGCAAAAGCTAATGGAGCAGGTAGGTCAAGCCGTGCCTGAGTCTAAGCCGGTATTTGAGCTAAACCCAGAGCACCAATTGGTTAAGCATTTAAATAACGAGCAAGACGAAGACAAGTTTGGACAGTGGGCAGAAGTGCTACTAGACCAAGCAATGCTTGCAGAGCGTGGTAGCCTGAAAGATCCAGCAGGCTTTGTAAGTCGTCTTAACAAGCTAATGCTAGATCTACAAAAGTAAAATCAATTAAGTAAATTGGTATAACGAATTGAAAAAGCCGGTCATGGTTAAGTGACCGGCTTTTTTGTGTTTATCTACGAGCGCATAGAGATATATTATAGACGCTTCAGTGCGCCAACGACTTCTTTGTAGTCTGGCTCTTTTGCTAAGTTTTCTACCAGCTGCTTGTAAACAACCTTGTGTTCTTTATCTAATACAAAAATCGCTCGGCTAAGCAAGCCCATATCTTTAATCAACAAACCATAATTTTCACCGAAAGAATGCCACACGGCGTCTGATAGTGTTTTAACTTTGTCGATATTTTCAGCTTTACAGAAGCGTTTTTGCGCGAAAGGTAAGTCTGCACTGATAGTTAACATAGCGACATCTGGAAATTGACTCGCTACTTTTTCATTAAAGTGCTTTGTTTGTAGGCTGCAAGTGCCAGTGTCTAGGCTAGGTACAACGCTGATTAAAACGGCGCGATGCTCAAAATCTTTTAGTGAAACCGGAGTGAAATCGGCGTCGGCAACCTTAAAATCTGGGGCGGCTTGACCTTGCTTTACACCTTTTCCAAGTAGTACTACCGCTTTTCCGTCTGCTTTTACTTTACCTATATCCAGCGTATTCTCTGGTAAATCGTAAGCCACAGATACTGCGCTAAACAATCCACCCACCAAAACTAAAGTTTTCAGCATAATGTATTCCTTTTGAGGTTAACTTAATTGTTTCGAGTGTATTATACTGACAGTAACTAACCAAGCTTAAGTGACATTTAGATTGTAAATGTGGCGTTGTTTTACTACCATGTGTCGCAATTTTAAGCTTTTATCTCATAATTATAACTAAAACTTCCCGGCATCGTGCCGATACGCATGGGAAACAGAAAGAGAGCTTGTATGTCAACATTAGTCCTAATTTGTGACGATTCAAAACTTGCCCGTCGGCAGCTGGCGCGTTCACTGCCGGACGACTGGGATATTAAAGTAGAATTTGCAGAGAATGGACTCGATTGTATCAAGCAAATAAAAGCACTCTCTCCAGAGATTCTATTTCTCGACCTTAACATGCCACAAATGGATGGCTATGAAGTGCTGCAAGCCATTACTGAGCAGGGGTTGTCGGTACTTACCGTCGTTGTTTCCGGGGATATTCAGCCCAACGCACATCAACGAGTGATTGAGCTCGGCGCTATAGACTTTATTCGAAAGCCTTGCGATGCAGCTAAGCTTGCTGAAATTATCGAACATCATGGGATAAAAGATAAAGCTATTCGAGAAAGCTTAGTTCATAAACTTGGTGAGCAGCTAGACCCAGAGATCCGTGATATCTATCAAGAACTTACCAACGTAGCTATGGGACAAGCCGGCGATTTGCTGGCACGGTTACTCAACGTATTTGTCGAATTACCCATTCCAAACGTTAACGTACTCGAAGTCAACGAGTTACATATGGCACTGCAAGCCATTGATGCTAGTGCAACTACGTCGGGTGTTTGCCAAGGTTTTATTGGCGGTGGTGTTTCTGGAGAGGCGTTGCTCTTACTCAATGACTCAAGTTTTAAAGAAATCGCGTCTTTGATGAATTATCATGGCGAACTTAATACCAAGGTTGAGCTTGAGCTATTAATGGATATTAGCAATATCTTGATCGGTGCAATATTAACAGGGCTATCACGGCAGCTTGATATGTCGTTTAGCCAAGGTCACCCAGTTGTGCTTGGTCAGCATTGCGATGTTGCAGAGCTTGTGAAAGCTAACAAGGCGAGATGGCAAAGAACACTCGCGATTGAGATTAGCTATGGCATAGAGCATCACAACATTAATTGTGACCTTATGCTGTTATTCACGGAAGACTCGCTTAAAACCTTAAAATATAAAGTAGCCTATTTATTGGATGATTAACTATGCCTGCAGCCGATTTTGATATGAATGAAATCCATTGGTTAATGGATATGTTTAACACCGTAGATGTAGGCTTAGTGGTGCTTGATCGCGATTATAAGGTCTGCATTTGGAACGGCTTTATGGAAAATCATTCTGGTTTATTACCAAGTGCCGTCAAAGACAAAGATATTTTTGATTTGTTTCCAAGTATTGATGAGCAATGGTTTAGGTCAAAAGCTGAGCCTGTATTTGTGTTAAAAAATCGCTCATTTACTATTTGGGAGCAGCAGCCGTATATTTTCCGTTTCAAAAACTATCGACCTATCACGGGTAAAGCGGATTATATGTATCAGAACGCAACGTTTATCCCACTAACTACCGTAACAGGCGATGTTGGGCATATCTGTGTGATTATTTATGATGTAACCGATGAAGCAATTAATAAGCTAGAACTTGAGTCTCTGAATAAACAATTAGAGAAGATCAGCCGCACAGACAGTTTAACTCAGTTACATAACCGCGGGTTTTGGGAAGAAACTTTAAAACAAGAGTTTAAGCGTTTGAAGCGTAATCAAGGTCAAAGTGCATTGCTTATGTTTGATATTGACCACTTTAAGCGTATTAATGATGAATATGGTCACAGCGGTGGGGATGAGGCTATTCGCCATATTTCAGATTTGTTGCGTAAAACACTGCGAGAAACAGATACCGCAGGTCGCTACGGTGGTGAAGAGTTTGCAGTAACTTTGCTCGACACGGATGTAAAAGGTGCAATCACATTTGCTGAAAGACTACGTTCGCTAATAGAAAATTCATCGATTTATTACGATGAGCAACAAATTAAGATAACGGTTAGCCTTGGTGTTGCCGTGTACGAAGAGTCTTTTGAAAAACATGAGCAATGGATTGAGGCGGCAGACAGCGCTTTGTACGTGTCGAAAGAAGGTGGAAGAAATCGAGTAACGGTTTACTCAGAAGATATGGCCAACGAATAAGGTAAGGGCTTAAAGTGTGGAGGCTGTATGCACATTTTAGCGCAGCTTCTTCCTTACCGTTGTTTCTCATTTTATATCCCCCTCGTGGGCATCTAATTCCTATTCTCAACTCCATCCCTTTGCCTTGATAAACCTTTTGATACTAAATTACTCAAGGATTCACATGTTAGACGTGGATAAATTATCAAAAATGATTGCAGCTGCTGCGAGCGAATCTTTTTCTGCCAGCCGTGCCAAACATCGTAAAGATGAAATACTGGGTTACGCTATTCTTTCTCATGACACTGCTGATTCGCGCTGCGCCGCGGTTGCTACACACCATGGCTTAAAGAGTTTTGTCCATGGTGAAGATAATGACTTTCTATTTTCACCACCAGAGTGGGATGAGTTTGACAATGGTACCGCGTTTGCGAGCGTTAATAATGAACTAATTAAAGCCTATGATGAAGGAGACTATGAAATAGACCCTGACTGGCATGAAAAATTCAGAGAGGATGTATTTGAAGCAACTGTGCAGGGTTTAGAAATATTAGTCAGGCAAGGTTTTTTTGGGACGGAAGAGGAAAGAAACCGTTTATATCTTGCCTTTTGTCTCAGCGACTCTGAAACCTTCACAACACATCTCCCAAGCTGGGTGAGTAAATTGAATACAGATAGGGTAACGAATAAGTTTCTAGCGTGGCAGCAAGGCTTAACAAATGCGTACTAGCGACTAATATAGGCTTTAATTGCGTCGTTAAACATACTAATACTGCGACGATGAGTAGACTCACTGTGTCATCCCAGAAGCTAGGTGGTTGGTCAGTGTTTAGCGCATCAAAGCTCATGCATTTTGATGCGCTTGGGTTGACACTATAGCGTTTAATACTAGAGCGTGTAATGGAAACCGATGGCGATACCGTCGTCTTCGGTTTGTGACATTTGTGCTTCCTGCGCAGCATCGGCACTTGAGAAGTCACTAAAATCTTTACGCGCTTCAATGTACAAAATGGTGTCTTCAGACATAAAGTAGTGCGCGCCTATCACGGCAAATTGACGCTTAAAGACATCATTAGGATCGGCATTGAAGTTTGGTTGGATAACATAGTCATCGCCCGCGTCAAATACGTTGTAAGCGATAAATGTACGCACGTCATTATCAAAACGGTAGCTGATAAGCGACTCTAACCCAACGGCATCCTTGATTAAGCGACCTAAGTTGTCGGTATCGTGGTTTTCGTTTTTATTGATGTTTGCAGCAGCATACCAACCAGGCTTATAGAAATCGCCATAGGTAATACCGACGCCATAAATTAAATCTTTAACCGATTGATTTCGACCAGCAGCATACACTATATCAAACTCGCCACGGTTAACGCCCGCTGTGAGGGTCAGGTTCTCAGTGGCTGCATAGGTCAGTGAAGCGCCATAGGTTGAATTAAACTCTACCATTTGTGCCGCGTTATTCCCTTGATTGAACAGGGTTTCACATGAGCTGCTCGAAATGTCAACGACATCACAAGTATAAAAATCATCAGATTTGAACTGGGCTTGTACAGCAAAGCTCAGCTTGCCAAATTGATTACGGTATTGCAGCACTTTATCACCACGACCAGTACCATTGATAGCGCCGTCGTCTTTGTTATAGGTGTAAACACCTGCGGCATTACCATCCCAAACTAGGCTATAGTTGGTGCTGTATACTACGTCGTACCATGCTCCCCACTGTTTTCCTAGGGTAATTTGGCCGTATTCATCGTGCTTAACGCCAACATAACCTAATCGGTTATATAAAAACTCATCTTGTATTGACTCGAAACGATTGCTGTAAACAATATCACTACTACCAACTGGGTTTACGCCCCATTCTAGTAGTGCAAAAGCCTGCCAGTTGTTTTTTAATTGGCGTTTAAAGTCAAAGTTAATACGCGATGCGCCGTTTACCAACTCAGTCTCGCCTTGAGTATTAATAACTCGAGCATCGATAAAGCCGCCAACCGTGACACTATTCTTTTCATCTTTGAATATCTCGATAGCGTTCACTGTTGGAATTGTAGTCACGCTAGCGATTAGGGTGGCAGCAAGTGTTCTTTTCATGAATTACCTTGTTTCAATGTTGTTGCTAAATAGGGTTAAGTTAGCTAAAAAATGCAGATTATCAAAGCTAAAATACAGGCAAAAGTGAAAAAATATCAAGAAAATAACGTGGTTTCTGGTAAATTTATTCATTTTATGTTCATTGTTTATAAA
>NZ_JAKEVK010000075.1:0-19620 GCF_022398435.1 Pseudoalteromonas sp. Isolate6
GGTTAACCTTTGGGCTTTTTAAAATATAGCTCAAGCTTGCTGGCGAGCAGTTAAGCTTGAGTGGTTAGCCTATAGCTCTAAATCGTCTTCAACTTCAGCAAGGCCTTTATCTTCACCCTCTTCAGGCATAATAACCGCTTGCGCTAGGAGCATTTCTCTCAACTTGCCTTCAATTTCATTGGCAATCTCAACATTTTCTTTTAAGAACTTAATTGAGTTTGCTTTACCTTGACCAATCTTACTGCCGTTGTAGCTAAACCAAGCACCCGCTTTATCAACCAGTTTGTGTTTCACACCTAAGTCTATCAACTCACCTTGTTTCGACGTACCCTCGCCATACATGATGATGAACTCAGCTTGCTTAAATGGTGGTGCAACTTTGTTTTTAACAACCTTAACGCGAGTTTCATTACCAACAACCTCATCACCTTCTTTCACTGAACCGATACGTCGAATATCAAGACGTACGGATGCATAGAATTTAAGTGCGTTACCACCAGTTGTGGTTTCAGGGTTGCCAAACATCACACCAATCTTCATGCGAATTTGGTTGATGAAAATACATAACGTGTTCGAACGTTTGATATTAGCAGTAAGCTTACGCAATGCTTGTGACATGAGTCGAGCCTGCAAGCCAACGTGTGAATCACCCATATCGCCTTCGATTTCAGCTTTGGGGGTCAGTGCTGCTACCGAGTCAATAACAACCAAATCAACCGCACCAGAACGAACTAACATGTCACAAATTTCAAGCGCTTGTTCACCGGTGTCAGGCTGAGACACCAGTAGTTCATCAACATTAACCCCTAGCTTCTCAGCATAGATTGGGTCGAGCGCGTGCTCAGCATCAACGAACGCACATGTTTTTCCCATCTTTTGCGCTTCTGCAATCGCTTGTAATGTTAGCGTTGTTTTACCTGATGATTCTGGGCCATAGATTTCAACAATACGACCAGTTGGTAAGCCGCCGATACCAAGTGCAATATCCAGACCTAATGAACCCGTTGAGATGGCTTCAATATCTAGCGCCTTGTTCTCACCCAGTTTCATGATTGAGCCTTTACCAAACTGACGCTCAATTTGTGATAGTGCTGCGTCTAATGCCTTTTGCTTGTTATCGTTCATTTGCTTCTCCAATTCAGCGTAATGACACCTAGTATACTGTATGAAATCACAGTATCAAGTGGAATTTTATGATTTTACCATTGCTATAGTATTTTTTAATGCAAATTCAATAGCTTGAACTCTTACTTCGGCCCTATTTCCAGAAAATACTTGGTGAAATGCCTGAACTTTTTCACTATTTGCAATAGCAAACCATACAGTACCTACGGGCTTATCAATACTGCCCCCTGTTGGTCCTGCGATACCGGACACAGCAATGGCAACTTCAGCCTTGGCTGCCTGCTGAGCGCCTTTTGCCATCTCCACAACCGTTTGTTCACTCACTGCACCAAATTGTGTTAGGGTTTGTTGTGATACCCCCAATAATTCGTGCTTAGCTTGATTACTATATGTTACAAAACAACGTTCGATATAAGCAGAGCTCCCCGGCGTATCTGTTAACGCATAACTCACCCCACCGCCCGTACATGACTCTGCGGTAGTGATTGTTACGCCGTTATTCGTTAGAATAGCGCCCAATTGTGCCGCATATTCGGCTATCTCTTTGTAGTGCTCCATAGGAAAACCTTTTAGGTATCAATAATGTCGTCAGATCTATATTCAGAACACACTATAAACCAACAAACCCCAATGATGCAGCAATACCTGCGAATTAAAGCGCAGCATCAAGAAATCTTGCTGTTCTATCGCATGGGCGACTTTTATGAACTCTTCTTTGACGATGCCATCAGAGCGGCGCAGCTTCTCGATATTTCTCAAACCTATCGCGGCAAAGCCGGTGGCAATCCAATTCCAATGGCGGGTGTTCCCTATCATGCAGTTGAAAACTACTTAGCTCGCTTGGTACAACTGGGTGAATCTGTTGCTATTTGTGAGCAAGTTGGCGACCCTGCGACCAGTAAAGGGCCTGTAGAACGTAAAGTTGTGCGTATTGTTACTCCAGGTACCGTCACCGACGAAGCACTATTGCAAGAACGCCAAGATAATTTACTTGCGGCGGTCTACCAACATCCAAAAAACTTAGGTTATGGTGTTGCCTATCTTGATATTAACTCGGGCCGATTTAATATCGTCGAGCTACAGACTGACGAAGCACTTAATTCTACGCTACAGCGCTTGCAGCCCGCTGAATTGTTATATCCAGAGTCATTTCAGAACCTTTTAGTGCTAGAAAGTATTAAAGGCAGTCGCCGCCGCCCGGATTGGGAGTTCGATTTAGACACAGCAAAGCATTTACTTTGTCAGCAGTTTGAAACCCGCGATTTAGTCGGTTTTGGTGTCGACAATGCCAATATGGGTTTAATCGCTGCAGGTTGTGTCATGCAATACGTGAAAGACACGCAGCGCACGGCATTACCTCATATTCGTGCGATCACGCTCGAAAAAAATGAGCACGCGGTGATCTTAGATGCCGCGACACGCAAAAACCTAGAGCTAACACTGAATCTCTCTGGTGGTGTTGAAAACACCTTAGCGCAGATTTTAGATAAGTCTTCAACGGCCATGGGTTCGCGCTTACTAAAACGTCGCATTCATACGCCTGTCCGCGAACGCAAAGAGCTCAACGCTCGCCTCAATGCGATTGCAAGCCTTATCGAACAACAACTATGCATGGAAGTTTACGATGCACTAAAACACATTGGCGATATTGAACGAGTCGTAGCACGGTTAGCCTTGTTTACCGCTCGTCCGCGTGATCTAACGCGTTTAAGAAGTGCATTACAAGCGTTACCGCCATTGCATGATATTTTACAAGATGCAACGGATGCGAGACTTCAATCTATCATTAGCCACTCACCGGCATTACCTAAGTTACAAGATTTGTTAGAACGAGCGGTTATCGACAATCCCCCTGTTCTCATTCGTGATGGTGGGGTGATAGCACAGGGCTATAATGCAGAACTCGACGAACTACGCGCATTAAGCGCAGGTGCAACAGACGTATTAGAAAAACTTGAAGAAAGAGAGCGCGAACGCACAGGGATCTCAACATTAAAAATTGGGTATAATCGCGTTCACGGATTTTATATTGAGATCAGCCGCGCCAATTCGCACTTAGTGCCTGCAGAATACATTCGCAGACAAACACTGAAAAATAACGAGCGCTATATTATTCCTGAGCTAAAAGAGCATGAGGATAAAGTGCTTGGTAGCCAATCGAAGGCGCTAGCACTTGAAAAGCGCCTGTATGAAGAGCTCTTTGAACTCATCGCTCCATATATTGAACAATTGCAAGTCATGGCAGCGGCGCTTGCGGATTTAGACGTATTAAACACCTTAGCCGAACGTGCTCAGACACTAGACTATTGCAAGCCCACGCTTACCGAGGGCACCGAAATTGATTTAGTGGATGGTCGCCATCCAGTCGTAGAACAAGTAAGTAAAGAGCCATTCATTGCCAACCCAGTAAAACTCAACGATGAACGGAAAATGCTCATTATTACAGGGCCAAATATGGGTGGTAAATCGACCTATATGCGCCAAACCGCGTTAATTGTGTTGATGGCGCATATTGGCAGCTATGTGCCGGCAAGCGCAGCCACCATCGGAATTGTCGATCGTATTTTTACTCGTATTGGTGCCAGTGACGACCTTGCCTCTGGGCGCTCAACCTTTATGGTTGAAATGACCGAAACTGCAACCATTTTAAACAATGCAACCGCCCAATCATTGGTGCTGATGGACGAAATTGGCCGTGGTACAAGCACCTATGACGGTTTATCACTTGCTTATGCAACAGCGGATTATCTCGCCAGCAAAATTGCAGCAAAAACACTATTTGCTACTCATTATTTTGAGTTAACCGAATTGGCTGAGCAACAAGCAGGCCTTGTTAATGTGCATTTGGATGCCGTTGAACATAACGATACCATTGCCTTCAAACATACCGTGATGGAAGGGGCTGCAAGTAAGAGTTTTGGTTTACAGGTAGCAAGTCTTGCTGGCGTGCCAAAAGCCGTGATTAAGTTGGCGAAACAGAAACTCGCTTTGTTAGAGCAACATCAGAGTGTTATTGGCGATAAGCCTACTCATGTAGCTGCGCCTCTACAACAGAGCTTAATGCTTGCCAATGAGCCTTCTGAGGTTGAAGCACTACTTGCAGATATGGATCCCGATGATATGACACCAAAGCAAGCTCATGCTTTGCTATATCAACTTAAATCTATGCTTTAGAAAGTTATGCTATGGAAAGTAAAAAGCGGCTAAAAGCCGCTTTTTTAATGTTCTCTCACAATTAGAACTTGTGGTTATACTGAAGACCAAAGATCATCGCATGGCCTTTAGAACGGAAACCCCACTTGCTTTGCGCTTTGTCAGTCTCAACAAAGTTTTGAGTCTTACCTCTTAACAAGCTGATACCAAAATCAAGTGTTGCTTGATTTGGTAAAGTGTACTCAGCACCAAAAGAGTACCATGTACGGTCTGTGTCTGGGATTGAAATAGACAGGTGGTTTTCATCCGCTGGCGATTCATCATACGCCATGCCAGCACGCAACTTAACAGACTCATTTAACTGATAGTCAGCACCTACAGAGAAACGCAAAGAGTTTGAAAAGTTTTCTTCTTTAGTGAATGCCGACTGCGAAGTACCGATAATCGCCTCAAGCTCATCAAAGCTGCTCCAGCCTGTCCATAATACGCTGTAGTGAACAGAGGTTGCTGAGTTTAACTTATGTGAACCGGAAATTTCAGCTATTGCGGGTAGTGTTATATCTACATATCCAGGAACAGATTCGTTGCCAGTACCACCTATTTCCGGAGGCAAAGCACTACGGAAGTGGCCATCAAAAGTAATGTCCGTTTCGCTGCGATAATGGAAACCAAGGCGATTGTTTTCATCAATTTGATAAGCTACACCCACATTCCAACCAAAGCCAGTATCATCACCTTCAAGGTGAACAGCTTCAAGGCTAGCCAGCTGACCTAAGTTGTTAGCACCCAAATTACGGATGATTTTTGCATCGGCATAAACATGGTTAATACCTAGAGCAACACTCCACTGCTCATCCACTTGGTATGATGCGGAGATACCAGCATTAACTGTGACGATTTCAGTTTCACCCGCAATTTGGCCTGCCACATAATCCTCATCGAACTCTGTAGATAGACCAAACTGTGAATAGATACCAGCACCAATCGACCATTGGTCATTATATTTGTGTGTCGCATAAATAGCAGGAATAATAGCACTTGGTGCGATGCTGTTGTCATTTAACGCTGCTGCAGGGATCCCATTACTAGTACCTGTTCCCGTTAGGCTTACGTCCGGTTGAACATACATAGCTGCTACTGATAATTGCGTGCCCGGTAGCTGACCCATCAATGCTGGGTTACGTGCAACCACTGACGCATCGTCGGCTGCAGATGCTTCACCCGCATAAGCACGACCAAGGCCAGATACGTTTTGTTCCGCAAGTTGGAAGGCGGCAGCTAGTGCTTGTGATGACGATAAAATCGCACCTGATGCGATAAGACCTAATAATACTTTGTTCATACTCTAATCCCCTGTGAACTAACCATTTCCTGAGTAATGGTTAAAAAAACCAATTCGAGTAACACTGCGTAGCCTCACTTTGACCTTGCTCACCTAGCCAATATCCAGCTATGCCACACACCCACCAAATTGGCAGAATAATAAATTCATGACACCCTACCTAAAAGTGGAGTAGAAATCTCCTTTTTTGCGACTTTTCGTTGATTAAGTGAACATATAACGAACAAATTACGCACTTTATAAACTCATCGGATGAGATAAATTATCAAATGATAATAATTACCAATATCATTGACGTACCTTCACCCCTTATATACACTCTTCAATCTGAGTATGAATCATTCTGTGTGCTAATCGTGCCAAGGAGAACAACATGTCGATAGCATTAATCGTTTGCGCATTGGTATTTTGCGGTCTCAGCGTATATTGCCTGTGTAAAGCAAACTACTGTGCCTGTCGCCACGCAGGAGAGTGTGATAACCCAGTCAGTCAATACTGGTTAGGTGCTATTGTCGCAGCGCTGCTATCACTGCTGTTAAGCTGTGCGGCGTTACATTCGGAAAAGGGAACATTGCTGTGGATATTAATGATGGCAAGCTGTATGACTGGCGCGATGCTCTCTGCTAGGTGGCAAAACCTCAAAAGGCGCTGTAAAAACGCTTTCTTCCCTGTCGCGCAATCCAAACCTTAAATCAATAATTGATCTCTTAGCAGTCGTGAGAGGTTAATTTGATAATCAAGCGGCCTGACACTTGCGATCACTTTTATATCTGACTCGCTTAAATCCAAATCTTTTGCCGTAACATGGTGGAGATGTTTGGTATTGTAAAACACACGTACAAGAGGCGCGGTGGGTGCATGTTTATTGCCTTCGAGTACCAACCCTAATCGCTCGTTGGTCAGTTTAACAATAGTTCCTACGGGGTGAACCCCCATACACTTAATAAATCGTTGCACTAAAATAGGGTCAAATTGCTTTTTACTCGACAATAAAAAACGTAAAGCATTGATTGGTTCATCAGCCTCTTTGTGGTGCTGATCTGAAGTTATGGCGTCGTATACATCTACAATCGCCATCATTCTTGCCGCGGTGCTGAGTGCGTCGTCTTTAATTCCTCTGGGATAGCCTGTACCATCTAAGCGTTCATGATGGTTGATGATCATGTCCAGCATAATAGGCGTGATCCCAGACTCACCTTTGCTCAACCCCAACGACTGCGCCACATGTTTTTTGACCGCACGATACTCAAGATCGGTAAAATTACCCGGCTTATTGATCAGCCCCTGCGGTAGCTTAGCGTGACCAATGTCATGCAACATCGCCCCCGTGGCTAACTGTTCAATAATGTGTTGTTGCAAACCGAGGTGCTTAGCAAATACAGTGATCAGAATTGCGCAGTTAGTCATATGACGCCAATTGTAGGCATCTTTGTCTTTGATCCGAGTTAAAATCGCCATCGCATTTGAATTACGCAATACCGAATCGACGATGTCTTTACTTACCTCATTGATGAGGCTCATATCGACCTTCAAACCCGATGTTACATCTCCATAGAGGCTTTGGATCTGCCGATTATTTTTTTCAAACTTTTGCATCGCAACCGCGAATTCTTGCTGCAAAGTTTGTTCTTTACTCACCGTTTTAGCTTTGGGTTTTGGCTTGCTGCGAGCGGTGGAGAGACTACCATCCATGCCATTTTTCGCGGCAGGTTCTTCAGGGGCTTGTGGCGCTTCAGTGACAGGCTCTGCTGGTTGCTGATATTTCTGTGGTACAGGAATATCACTCTGCGTAAAGTCTATGGTGAGCTCTAACACCCCTTTATCAATCAGCCTTTGAATGATAGCTTCATCTCTAACCATTCCCCGAGATTTAATCTTAATACCCGCGTCAGACTTATGTTTGTGAACATTATCCACAAACATTCCAGGTCTAAGATCTTCAATGGGAAGGACAATCTGCATGAATCGCTTACACTACGTAATTAGCCAATGAATATTAATACCATTGAATGAGGTGAAACACCATCTATTCAGATTAAATTCACACAAAGGTATGGTGAAATTACAACCTTTCAAAAACCTCAGGAGATATCAATTTGCTTAATTAAGTGATCTATTTTGAGGTATTTGTGAAGCATTGCCGGAGGGAAACCCAACACCGTATACATGCTGGGTTTTATATAGTTGCTATTCTTGGAAATAAGTTCCCCAACCGTCGTATTCAACGCCAGCGTCTAATGCAACCTTTTCTAACTTGTCTACGTCTTCCATGATGACGTCGGTATCCAGTTCGGCTTCTACAACAACATCAAAGCCCCAAATTTTGCCGCCGTCTTCGAGCTCAAGCTCTGCTGGTTCTTCAACATCATAGCCCAATTTAAATGCTGCTAATGCTGCTGCTTCCAGCTTGTCAAAGTCCTCACTTACAAAGTGATGTTCTACTTCATAAAGCGTTTCAGGGTTTGAACCGTCTTCTAGCAATGAAGAAACGATGTCTTCACTTATCTCACGCCAGTTTTCCATTATTTTAATCTCGCTTTTGCATCTAGTTCAGCTATTCTTTGAGCCATTTTAGCATGGATCTGAGCAGCGTGATCCCTCGCTGGCACTTCTGGGTCTAAATATTCTGGCTCTAGCATGTCAATATAGACCTTACCATTATTCCAACGATTGAGTTTTATCTGCTCATGAGTTGAACTCATACACACTGGGATGATAGGCACGTTGGCGCTCATCGCAGTGTGAAATGCCCCGGTTTTAAAGGGCAACAAACCGCGACCATAGCTTCTGGTTCCTTCAGGGAACATCCAAACTGATAGTTTTGACTCGGTGATTTTTTTTGCTGATTTGGTCAGTGTTCCTAAGGCTTTAGAACGATTAGCTCTATCAATCAAAATGTTGCCAGATAGCCAATACATTTGCCCAAAAAACGGGATCCACTTTAAGCTTTTTTTCCCCATGCTGACGGTGTTTTTTGGCACCACGGCCGGCAGCGTAAAGAGATCGTAATTATTTTGATGATTTGCAACATACATCGCAGGAACAACATGCTTGGCATTTTCATGCTGCGTGATCACCAACTCAACGCCTATCAACTTTGACATATAGCCATACCATCTGGCTATCGTGTGCACATTATTGGCGTGAAAAGGACGCACAATGCACAATAACAATCCACAAATACCACTAACAATGATAAACACTGCTAATAAGAGAATTCGTATAATGGCAATCAATTTAACCACTCCAGAATTAAAATCTTGCGCATTATAGTAAAATAAGCGAACACTTGTAAGCTCAAAATGATGATAGTTTAGAGGCTGCCAGAGGAATCTCTGGGTATGATGGTTAAGATACTGATCTGTTTATAGAAAATAAAAATGCCGCTGAGTAGCGGCATTTGACACACGATTTATCATTTTTGCAAAATTTAGCTCATTGCGTTTTGCAGCTTTTTCATTGCTGACTTTTCTAGCTGGCGTACACGCTCTGCCGACACGCTATATTTCTCAGCTAGATCTTGTAGCGTTGCCTTTTCGTCAGCAAGCCAGCGTGCACTTACGATATCTTGAGAGCGCTCATCAAGCGTTTTCAGTGCTGCAAATAGGCGATTATGTGACTGCTCTTGCCACTGCTCTTGCTCAACTTCTTCGGCAAGGTCGCTACTTGTGTCTGTTAAATACTGTACTGGAGAGAAGTTACCTGCTTGACTTTCGTCATCATCAGCAGATAGGTCAAAGCCCATATCTTGGCCTGCCATACGAGATTCCATCTCGCGAACTTCTTTCTCACTTACACCAAGCTCGTTTGCAACTGTTGTCACTTCGTCTTGGTTAAACCAACCTAAGCGCTTTTTATTTTTGCGCAGATTGAAGAATAATTTACGCTGCGCTTTTGTCGTCGCAACTTTCACAATACGCCAGTTCTTTAACACATATTCATGGATTTCCGCTTTAATCCAATGTACTGCAAAAGAAACAAGACGCACACCCACACTTGGGTCAAAACGCTTTACTGCTTTCATCAACCCAATGTTACCTTCTTGGATTAAATCAGCCTGAGGTAGGCCATAGCCCGAATAACTTTTTGCGATGTGAGCAACAAATCTCAAATGAGACATAATGAGTTGCTTAGCCGCGTTAAGATCCCCTTCTTCCTGAAGACGTGTCGCAAGTTTTTTCTCTTCCTCAGCGCCAAGCATAGGTATTGTGCTTACAGATTGAAGGTAACCTTCAACACTTGCGCTTTGCTGCCCAGTTAGTGCTAATGCGTATAAATCTTTAGTCATGTTTCACCTCAGTGATAAACCGTTTCGTGTATATTTAGCACTCTAACATCTAGAGTGCTAAATGCAATCTACTTTATCTGATTTTTAAAATCAACCTTTTTAGAAGAACTTCAAAAACAAAATATAACCTATTGAATAACAATAAAAATATTGAATTAACTTGGCTTCTTTTTACGATATTATTTTTTTATGACAGTGCTAAATTTAATTAGTTCTGATTGTTTGAGTGCTAAAATCTGATAGCAATTGGCAATCGACTGCTAAACTTTAGCAGTCGATTGGTAGTTGTAACGTTAAATCACACCTTTTCAGGTTCAATCTCTTTTATATAACGGTGTACAGAAAGAAAAGAGCCTACAAACCCTAAAGTAATCGCGGTGCCAAGTAGCACTAAAAGTTCATTCCCTGCCATCCCTTGAAGCACAAAGTTGCTTTGATATACCCCAACAACCGTAGAGACAGCTGATTCCAACCACCACAACATAAGGGCAACGCAGATAAAGGCAACCAAACCACCAACTATGCCATACCATACACCAGTCCAAAGAAACGGAGCCTGAATAAAAGCATTGGTCGCTCCCACCAGTTTTAGCACTTGAATTTCTTCTTTCTTGTCCATGATGGATAAGCGTATGGTATTTCCAATAATCAAGATAACAGCGCTAAGCAATAGAAACCCCACGGTGATCACACTTTCTTTTAGTAACCCCAGTAGTGCATTAAGGCGCTCTAGCCATTCAATATCCAGCTTACCAAACTCAACCTCACGCTCTTTTTCAAGTTTAGTAAGAAGCTCAGTTGCGGCTTGTGGTTTTCTAAAACGACTAACAGGTGTTACCAACACAACATTAGGCAAGGGGTTTTCTTCTAAATAGTTAAGCGCCTGACCAAAGCCAGACATTGACTTAAATTCATCCAGAGCTTGACTTTTACTTATCAGTACTACTTTTTCTATTTCTGGATAGAGTGCAAGTCGCTTCACCAAAGTTTGTGTCTGTGACTCTGTCATTTCATCTTTAACAAATAATGATATTTCAGATGCTTCTTTAAACCCGCTACTTACCTGCTGGACATTTTTCACTACCACATAAAGCGTCGCTGGCAATGTCAGGCTGAGCCCCAAAACTAGAATAGTCATTAAAGAGGCCATTGGCGTCCGCCACATTTCCCCAAGGCTCTGTACACCTTGACGAATAATCATCAAACAAAAAAAGTAAAAATGATGAAACATCGACTTTTTACTCTGTTCAGCCTGATTTCCTCTTCCTTTAAACAACAAACTCATAGCGTGTCCTCCGCTAGCGGATCTTGTAGCATACGTCCTTGATTCAGTGTGAAGCTACGGTATTTCATACGTGCTATTAACCCTAAATCATGGGTAGCGATAAGAACAGATGTACCACGGCGATTAAATTCTTCAAATAGGTTCAGAATTTCCATCGATAGTTCAGGGTCTAAGTTTCCTGTAGGTTCGTCTGCAAGCAGCAAAGGCGGCGAGTTAACAATCGCTCTTGCTATGCCAACACGTTGCTGTTCACCTCCAGATAACACACTCGGGTGACACTTTGCTTTATCAAGCAAACCCACCTTGTCCAAAGCAGCATGTACTCTTTTGGTGATCTGTTTATGGTGAGTACCTTCAATAACTAAAGGTAGTGCGACGTTATCAAATACACTGTAACGTTCAAGTAGGCGGTGGTTTTGAAAAATAATCCCAATATCTCGGCGAACAAAAGGAACTTGCCGGTTGGATACCGTATTGAGGTCAACACCATTAATGTAGACACGGCCTGCTGATGGCCTTTCCATCACGCTAACCAACTTTAATAATGTACTTTTACCTGCGCCACTGTGGCCGGTTAAAAATGCGAGTTCTCCATTTGCAAGTTCAAAGCTAACTTTTTCCAGCGCTTTGTGCCCACCAGGATAAGTTTTGCTCACTTGCTCAAATTTAATCATGTTGGCCTCTTATACTTATTTTTAACCATGACGCTCAGCCCGTGGCATTGTAGCAATTCAGCAATCGAATAAAGCGGGCAAATTTGCCCGCTTTATTGCAACTGATGTCTCCATTTATTCTTGACTGAACAAAGCCTCGATAAAATCATCACTCTTAAAGGTGCGTAAGTCGTCAATGCCTTCACCTACACCTATATATCGAATTGGCACCTTAAACTGATCCGCCACAGCAAAGATAACCCCACCTTTGGCTGTACCATCAAGCTTAGTTAACGTGATACCAGTTAAGCCAACCGCTTGATTAAACAGCTTTACCTGACTAATCGCATTCTGACCAGTTCCGGCATCAATCGTCAACATCACTTCATGTGGCGCGTCTGGGTCTAATTTTTTCATTACTCGAGCTATCTTCTCAAGCTCTTGCATTAGGTTATCTTTATTTTGTAATCGACCCGCTGTATCCGCTATTAATACATCAATATTTCTCGCTTTAGCGGCTTGGAAAGCATCAAATACCACCGACGCAGAATCAGCACCTGTGTGCTGGGCCACAACAGGGATACTGTTTCTTTCACCCCATACCTGCAACTGCTCTACCGCAGCCGCGCGGAAAGTATCGCCAGCCGCCAACATGACGGATTTACCTTCACTTTGAAACTGTTTGGCAAGCTTACCGATTGTCGTCGTTTTACCAACACCATTTACGCCAACCATTAAGATAACAAAAGGTTTTTTATCGGCAGGGATCTCAAGCGGCTGCTCTGCCGTTTTTAAGATCTCTGACATTTCTTTTTTCATTAGATCATATAAAGCTTCACCGTCTTTTAACTGCTTTCTATCAGCAGCATCAGTCAGGTTATCTATCAGCTTCATCGTGGTTTCAACACCAATATCAGCCGTTAGCAATTGTGTTTCTAGATCTTCGAACAATTCATCATCGATTTTCTTGCCTTTGAATACCGAAGCAAAGCCAGAGCCGATATTGGCTTTGGTTTTCAAAAGGCCTTTTTTAAGGCGAGAAAAGAAACCTTCTTTTTTCGGCTTCTCTTGTTCTTTAGCTAATTGTGCCTGACGCTCTGCCTCTTCACGTTCAGCTTGTTCTTTCGCTTCTTGCGCTTGACGTTCTGCTTCCTCGCGCTCGGCTTGTTCTTTCGCTAATTGCGCCTGACGTTCTGCTTCTTCACGCTCAGCTTGCTCTTTCGCTTCTTGCGCTTGACGCTCTGCTTCCTCACGCTCAGCTTGTTCTTTCGCTAATTGCGCCTGACGCTCTGCTTCTTCACGCTCAGCTTGTTCTTTAGCTAGTTGCGCCTGACGCTCTGCTTCTTCACGCTCTGCTTGTTCTTTCGCTTCTTGCGCTTGACGCTCTGCTTCCTCACGCTCAGCTTGTTCTTTCGCTAATTGTGCCTGACGTTCTGCCTCTTCACGCTCGGCTTGCTCTTTCGCTAATTGCGCCTGACGCTCTGCTTGTTCTCTCGCAAGTTGTGCCTGACGTTCAGCTTCCTCACGCTCGGCTTGCTCTTTAGCTAGTTGCGCCTGACGTTCTGCTTCCTCACGCTCAGCTTGTTCTTTTGCTTGTTGCGCCTGACGCTCAACCTCTTCACGCTCGGCTTGTTCTTTCGCTAATTGTGCCTGACGTTCAGCTTGCTCTTTAGCTAGTTGCGCCTGACGTTCTGCCTCTTCACGCTCAGCTTGTTCTTTCGCTAATTGTGCCTGACGTTCTGCTTCCTCACGCTCAGCTTGTTCTTTCGCTAGTTGTGCCTGATGTTCTGCTTCTTCACGCTCAGCTTGTTCTTTTGCTAACTGTTCTTGACGTTCAGCTTCCTCACGCTCAGCCTGTTCTTTCGCTAATTGTGCCTGACGTTCTGCTTCTTCACGCTCAGCTTGTTCTTTTGCAAGTTGCGCCTGACGTTCTGCCTCTTCACGCTCTGCTTGCTCTTTCGCTAGTTGCGCCTGACGTTCCGCCTCTTCACGCTCTGCTTGTTCTTTTGCTAACTGTTCTTGGCGCTCAGCTTCTTGTTGCTCTTTATCGGATTTACCAAAGCCCAACCAAGATAAAAATTTGTTTTTCTTTCCCATATTCACTTATGACCGTGTTAGATAAATTGCATAAACCCAAAGCAAAATGTTGATGATCTTGCTACCATACTCGAAAACGCCAATCCGCATCAGCTTATCGCTTTTACTTGGATTGATATCACACTTAATTTTGGGCTCGAAAGGCAAGCCGAGGATGGCAACCTTAGTGCTTAGACAAAATTGCGTGCAAGTGTACCATGTTCCGTAAGGATGAAAAATCCTGACACCAAGAACCTTTAATAAAGAAGCAAATTACGTCGCTATGAGAAAATCTAAGCCTAAGTCAAATACCAAGCAGTCTGGATTCATTCGCCTGATCAGTGGCAAGCATAAAGGTCGCAAGTTACCAGTTCATGATGTTGTGGGATTAAGACCAACAACGGATAGAATGAAAGAAACCGTTTTTAATTGGCTCATGCAGGATGTAAGAGACGCAAAAGTACTCGATTGCTTTGCCGGTGCTGGCAGTCTAGGATTTGAGGCTATTTCACGCTTTGCAGCAAGCGGAACCTTTATCGAACTGGATAAAACCGCAGCGACGCAGCTTAGCAATAATGCAACCTTACTTAAGCTGGATAACGTTGAAATCATTAATACCAACGCATTAACCATGCTGGCAAATAACCCTAAGCAACAGCAATATAACTTGGTTTTTATTGACCCCCCCTTTCGCAAAGGGCTTGTCACTCCTTGCTGCGCCTTACTTGAATCGCAGTCTTGGCTCAGCGAAGACGCGCTCATCTATGTTGAATTTGAACAAGAGGCACAACCTGAAACACCAGAAAATTGGCACTTGATTAAAGAAAAGCATGCAGGACAAGTGATCTGCCGCCTTTATCAGCGCTGAAATTCCCCCATAAAGAATGAAAAAACAGCCGCTAGCGTATGACATGACAGGGCTGGTGTTTTTAGCTATAATTTAAGCTTTACATGCGGTCTTGCTTCAGATTACAATACCGCACCATTTTTGAACCAATTGGCTAGTTTTTAGCCAGATAGAGCTAAGCTCATTAATTAGGTAGGTGAATTTTTAATGCCAGTAATTAAAGTAAGAGAAAACGAGCCGTTTGACGTTGCACTACGTCGTTTCAAACGTTCATGTGAAAAAGCAGGTATCCTTTCTGAAGTTCGTCGTCGCGAGCACTACGAGAAGCCAACTGCTGAGCGTAAGCGCAAAAAAGCTGCAGCGGTTAAGCGTCACATGAAGAAGCTTTCTCGCGAAAACGCACGTCGCGTTAAATTATACTAATCAGTATTGGTCTTGTATCAATGAGCTTATTAGTTACGCTAAAAGACGCACAAAAAGAAGCGATGAAAGCCAAAGATAAACTTCGTCTTGGCGCGATTCGTGCGGTACTTGCTGAAATTAAACAGCGAGAAATCGACAACCAAACTACACTAGACGACGCAGGCATTACTGCGGTTTTAGTTAAGTTGGTTAAGCAACGTCGCGATTCTTATACCCAGTATAAAGATGCAGGGCGTGAAGACTTAGCTGAGATCGAAGCTAACGAAATTAGCGTACTTGAGACATTCCTTCCTAAGCCACTTAGTGAAGATGAAATTGTCGAGCTAATTGATGCCGTGATTGCACAAACTGGTGCATCAGGCATGCAAGACATGGGTAAAGTAATGGGTGCGATTAAAGCTGAAGCTGAAGGTCGTGCTGATATGGGTAAAGTCTCTGGTTTAATTAAGCAAAGACTTACCGCTTAAGCCCACATACAATTGTATGATTGATAAGTGAACCGAGCCTCGCGCTCGGTTTCTTCGTTTTAGGCGTCATGCGTATCAATGCAGCGCTGATAAGATACCTCAATTGAATTAAGTTGATTTTTTCTCGTCGCTACTTGATATAATGCGCTCACTTGCTAATACAACTTCGGAACATAAATGAAAGGCAAAATTCCTAGACAGTTTATTGATGACTTGCTCGCAAGAGCGGATATTGTCGAGCTCATAGACGGTCGTGTGGGATTAAAAAAGGCAGGAAAAGACTATCAAGCCTGCTGTCCATTTCACAATGAGAAAACACCTTCATTTACCGTGTCACGTGATAAACAGTTTTACCATTGCTTCGGCTGTGGTGCCAATGGCAACGCAATTTCCTTCTTAATGGAATACGACAAGCTTGAGTTTGTTGATGCTATTGAAGAATTAGCTGCCCTATTAAACTTAGAAGTACCACGCGAAAATGCCCCGCAAGGGCCGCAGCGTTCAATGGAAGAAAAAAAGTCTGACTATGACTTAATGCTCCAAGCGGCTAAGTTTTATCAGCATCAGTTAAAGCACCATAGCAATGCCACTCAAGTAATTGACTACGTAAAAGGGCGCGGCTTGAGTGGCGAAACTGTACAAAAGTTTATGATTGGTTATGCACCACCTGAGTGGGAAGCATTGTGCAATCAACTAGCCCGCAAGCCAGAACACAAGCAACAACTGCTTGATTTAAAATTAGCATCAGAAAAGTCAGCTGGCCGCCAATTTGACTTCTTCCGCGATCGCTTGATGTTCCCTATTCGTGATAAACGTGGTCGTGTCATCGCATTTGGCGGAAGGGTAATGGGTGCAGATCAAGGCCCTAAATATCTAAACTCGCCTGAAACACGCATTTTCCATAAAAGTTTCGAGCTTTATGGTTTTTATGAAGCCAAGCAAGCACACAAGCAATTAGATAAGGTGTTGATTGTGGAAGGCTATATGGACGTCGTTGCCCTAGCAGAAAAAGGCATTGATTACGCCGTTGCCGCATTAGGCACTGCAACCACCGCTGAACACATGCAAACTTTGTTTCGTAATACCGACAGAGTGATCTGCTGCTACGACGGTGACAGAGCTGGCCGCGATGCTGCTTGGCGTGCGCTTGACCATGCACTACCTAACTTGAAAGACGGTAAGTCACTACAGTTTGTATTTTTGCCTGATGGTGAAGATCCGGACTCATTAGTGCAGCAAGAAGGCAAAGACGCCTTTGAAGCACGACTGGAAACAGCAAGCGATTATACGCAAGTATTGTTTACCAAATTACGTGAGCAATGCGACCTTACAAATGATGCAGGCAAATCCAAGCTGCTTACCGATGCCATTCCACTGATCAGCAAAATCCCCAGTGACTACTACCAAGAGAGTTTGTTAACTACCTTAGCGAGGTTAATTGGTCGTACTCGTGAGCAGCTTAGTGCTAAATTGGCAAGTAACAAACAGCAGAATAAAATTGAGCGCCAATTTAAAGTGACTCCGATGCGTCGAGCGATTGGCTTACTGCTCCAACATCCACAGCTTGCGCAAACGGTTGAGTACATGCCAGAGCTAGGTGAAATGGCAATCCCAGGTATTCAACTACTGCTGAGCTTACAAATGTTATGTAGTGATAACCCACAAATAAACACAGCGCAGTTACTTGAACACTATCGCGACCAGGCTGAATTCGATGCCTTGAAAAAGCTTGCGGTATGGCAACATGGCGTTGCTGAAGATAGGCTAGAAGACGAATTTAAAAATACTTTTCAATTTATTGAAGATCAGTGTTTAAATTATCGCCTAGAGACCCTATTAATAAAGGAGAAAACCGAAGGCTTAACAAATGATGAGCGGCTAGAATGCGCACTCCTTACCCAAGCGCTTAAACAGTAGAAGTTCTAGTCAATAGCAATTTTCGGTGCTATAATGTTCTATTCACTGCGTCATCAAAATTTAGCTGTTAAATAGCTGGCGCCTGTTGTATCAACTTTTCAGAGTGGAAGCAAATTTCTCTATGGATCAATCTCCTCAGTCACAACTCAAACTTCTGATTCAGAAAGGTAAAGAGCAAGGTTATTTAACTTTTGCAGAAGTTAACGATCATCTTCCACAAGACATCATAGACTCAGATCAGGTAGAAGATATCATCAGCATGATCAACGATATGGGTATTCAGGTCTCTGAAAATGCGCCTGATGCTGATGAGTTGATGATGCAAGAAACAACAACAGATGAGGATGCTGCGGAAGCAGCAGCTGCGGCTTTAGCAACAGTAGAAAAAGAAATTGGCCGCACAACTGACCCTGTTCGTATGTATATGCGTGAAATGGGTACGGTTGAACTTCTAACTCGTGAAGGCGAAATCCAAATCGCTAAGCGCATTGAAGAAGGGATCAACCAAGTACAGATTTCTGTTGCTGAATACCCAGAAGCTATTACTTACCTGCTAGAGCAATGGGACAAGTACGAAGCAGAAGAAATGCGTCTAAGCGACATTGTTTCTGGTTTCTTTGATCCTAATGCTATTGAGGAAGATGAAGCACCAATTTCAGCAACACACATCGGTTCTGAGCTAAGTGATGAAGACTTAGATGACGAAGATGATGATGAAGATGATGACGATGACGACTCAGAAGAAGGCGATTCAGGCCCTGATCCTGAAGAAGCTCGTGAGCATTTTGAACATCTTCGTACATTGTATAATACAGCGCGAGAAATTTTTGAAAGTAAAGGTCGCTCGCACCCAGATGCAAAAGCTGCAATTCAGGAAATCGGCGATCACTTCCGTACTTTCAAGTTAGTACCTAAGCAATTCGACCGCATGGTAAATAACATGCGCGACATGATGGACAAAGTGCGTGTTCAAGAACGCATCATCATGAAACAAGCAGTTCAGATTGCTAAGGTACCGAAAAAGGTTTTTGTTAAGCACTTTGCTAACAATGAAACCGATACCGCATGGATCGATGCTGAAATTGCATCAGGTGAAAAACACTCGGCAAAACTTGCTGAAGTAAAACCTGAAATCGAGCGTTGTGTTAACAAGCTTAAAGCGTTTGAAGATAGCACGGGTCTTAGCATTGAGCGTATTAAAGACATCAACCGTCGCATGAGTATTGGTGAAGCGAAAGCTCGCCGTGCGAAGAAAGAAATGGTTGAAGCGAACTTGCGTCTTGTAATTTCAATCGCTAAAAAATATACCAACCGTGGTCTGCAGTTCTTGGATCTGATCCAAGAAGGTAACATCGGTCTGATGAAAGCGGTTGATAAATTTGAATATCGTCGTGGTTATAAGTTTTCAACATACGCAACGTGGTGGATCCGTCAGGCGATCACGCGCTCAATTGCGGATCAGGCAAGAACTATCCGTATTCCAGTGCATATGATTGAAACAATCAATAAGCTGAATCGTATCTCTCGTCAAATGCTACAGGAGATGGGTCGTGAGCCAAGTCCTGAAGAGTTGGCAGAGCGTATGATGATGCCTGAAGACAAGATCCGCAAAGTGTTAAAAATCGCCAAAGAGCCAATCTCAATGGAGACGCCAATTGGTGATGATGAAGATTCACATCTTGGTGACTTTATCGAAGACACTACTATCGAGTCGCCGATTGATTCAGCAACGATGGAAAGTCTTCGTGGCGCAACCAACGAAGTACTGGCAGGCCTTACCGCTCGTGAAGCTAAAGTACTACGTATGCGTTTCGGTATCGATATGAATACAGACCACACGTTAGAAGAAGTAGGTAAACAGTTTGATGTAACACGTGAGCGTATTCGTCAGATTGAAGCTAAAGCGTTACGTAAGCTGCGCCACCCTTCTCGCTCAGATCTATTAAAGAGCTTTTTAGACGTTAAGGGCTAAAAAGTAGCAAATAAGATTAAGGCCGCTATTCAGCGGCCTTTTTTATATTAATTGGATTAAATAGGTATACAC
>NZ_JAKEVK010000076.1:0-19320 GCF_022398435.1 Pseudoalteromonas sp. Isolate6
CGTCATGATGATGAAATAATAGTTGGGATGTTAGCGTTTGAATGACAGTAAAACTAGTTCAAGGAAGCAGAAAATGCGATTTTGGCTTTTGATAATGTTAGGTATTTCATTTAACTCATATAGCATTGTTATTCGCCATGATGTCGATGATGCCAATTACAAGGTGTCGAGCAATGTGTTGCCTCAGTTAGCAACTTTTTATATTGATGGTGGTCATGGTACATTAATTGATTCAAAGTGGGTCTTAACAGCCGCCCATGCAACATTTTGCCTTCAGCCAAATTCGACAATACTAATCAATAATACCCCTACTTTGATTGAGCAAGTTTTTGTTCACACAGGTTATATGCCTGAGCAAAGCCACGATATTGCACTTATCAAACTCAAGCAAGCTGTAAGCGATGTTAAACCTTTCAAGATTAACCGAAAAATAGATGAGCTTGATAAAGTATTATGGTTTATTGGTATGGGAGGGACAGGTACCGGTATAACTGGGCAAACGATTGACAACTTAGCTAACCAAGGCCAAATGCGACGGGCTCAAAATACCGTGATAGTAGCCAAAGGCCCGCTTTTAAAATTTAGCTTTGACCGCGGTGACAAGGCACTGCCTTTGGAAGGTGTGTCGGGTGGAGGAGATAGCGGTGGTCCAGCCTATCAATACAAAGGTGGTCAAGGTGTTGTGCTTGGAGTCAGCTCTCGAGTCGAGGGCGGAAGAATTGGCCGTTACGGCGTGACTGAAATATACAGTCGCGTTTCTTATTTCGTTGATTGGATAGACAGTATTATTGCAGGCAAAAATGTAGCTATGTTGGCCACTACTACGCTAACCCAGCTGCCTGCAGGCCTAACTGACGAGATATTGCCACAAGTTTGTGAAGAAATTAAGATAAAAAGCAGCCAGTAAGGCTGCTTTGCAATTTGGGCAGAGTGCTTAAGCAAGCACTGATTTTTTGAGACTATCTTGCGTTAGTACTTTCAAAGATCTTGTCAGCAGAGGCTGCAACAAAACCGGTGTAGATTTCGCCGTCTGGTTTTGGGTAGCGCAGTGCAAATTCATAGAAGCAGCTTGGAATACTAAATTCGCCGTCGCTGAACTTCACAGTTTGGTGATCAGCGAGTGTTGATGATTGCTCAAGCAATACTTCTGGAGAGCCTTTGATCTCGCCACCAGAGGTGTTTAGCTCAAAACCATTGTCTTTAAGTGCTTGGTTTACGGCTTCAATTGTAGTGAAGTTCTTCAGGTAATTGATGCTTACCGTAAAGTGGTTAGCGCGGTAGCCCCACGCTGACATCCATGCAGCGTATTCGCTTTCAGCCAGTAGCTTTTTGTATGTCTCGTGAGACACATTCCAGTGAGTACCTGAGTACAGGAAGTTTTCAGCTGTTACTGCAGACTCGTCGATTTGCTCAACCATGTCTTTAACGATAGCTTGTAATTCTTCTGAACATTTTTCAACTAGCAGCTCAGAGATAAACACCTTTGGTTTAGTTGGATCTTGATGTTCATAGTGCTTGGCATATAGCTTTTTCGCTTCAAAGTGGTATTCGCCACACTCTGTGTAACCTACAGCTTTAAAATGTGCAGCGAGCTTTTCCAGGCCTACTTTTTCAATATTAAAGGTACGCAGTGCAATGTGGTCATTGATCACGTCGTCTTTTTGCGTTGAGCCAAGTAGTTCATGAACTTTAACTGCAGAAGGCGTTACTTCTAGGTAGTTGTCCCACAGGTGTTCAAATAATGTATCTACGTTGTTGTGCATAATGGTTTCCTAATTTTTTGTCTTGGTGACAGTTTGTTAAACTTTATACCAATTGGTATCAGCACGACATTGAAATCTATAGTTTAAATGCGTTTATCAGTTCACCTTGAGTGACATCAAGCGCATTGGCTACCTCTGCGGTCAGCTGAATTTTTTCTTCTGCTTCGCACAGATAAGCCTGATCGGTAAACGTGGCTTTAAACGCGTCTAACCGACCATTTGAAATAGCAAGACTAGATAGCTTGTCAGGTAGTGAAGCGACTATTTCAACTTCACCTTTAAACGACTCTCTAACTGTTCTAATGTTTTCTAGTCTGGCTTCCACCGTTGGACCTGCGTCGAACAAGTCAACATAGCCACGGTGTTCAAACCCCTCTTTTTGTAACAAACGCAAAGCAGGCTTGGTCTTCTCATGCACTTTACCTATCACGGCTTGTGCTTCTGGACTTAGTAGGTTTGCATAGATGGGATACTTGGGCATAAGTTCACAAATAAAAACTTTGTCCCCGAGACCGACCAAGTGATCTGCTTGCGGAAATTCGATGCTAAAAAAGTGCTCTTGTAACCACTGCCAAAATGGCGAGTGACCATGTTCGTCACTTACACCACGCATTTCTGCAATAACGGTATCGCTAAAGCGTTCTGCATGTTCAGCCATAAATAAGAAGCGACTTCTTGAAAGAAAGCGACCAGCTAACCCTTGGCGATGACCTTCACGTAAAAATAGTGTGCAGATCTCAGAGCTTCCAGTGTAGTCGTTACACATCGACAGAATATCAACGGTATTATAGACACCTAAAGTTCTTGAGTGATGTACTGTTTTACCAAGATGATAGTGGTATAAAGGCACAGACATACCTACCGCGGCTTCAATCGCAGTGGTGCCTATAATTTCGCCCGTTTGTGTGTCTTCAAGGACGAATAAATAGCCTTCGTCGTATGGTTTTGACACTGACTTTGCAAAGCTTTCAACTGAGCGATTAATTTTATTAGACAACAATTCGTCATCTACTGGCAGTGAGGTAAATCCATGGCCAGATTCAACCGCAATGGTTTTTAGCGAGTCGAAGTCAGTTTTTTGTATTGGTCTTAATACTAACATGAGAAAGAGGAGACCGAGGTCCCCAGCTCCTTAGCCGTTTACTACTGCAGCAACCGCTTGTTCAAAGCGTGCAAGGCCTTCTTGGATCTCTTCGTCAGTGATCACAAGAGAAGGTGTAAAACGAACTACGTTAGTACCAGCAACTAATGACATTAAACCGTGCTCTGCACTTGCTACAAGAAAGTCGCGTGCACGGCCTTCAAATCTGTCATTGAGCACTGCACCTAGAAGAAGACCTTTACCGCGCACTTCAGAAAATACATTGTATTTGTCATTAATAGCATTTAGACCATCTCTGAATACTTGCTCTTTGGCTTTTACGCCAGCTAATACTGATTCGGTATTTACAGTGTCAAATGCAGCTTCTGCTACCGCGCAGGCTAGTGGATTACCGCCATAAGTTGAGCCATGGGTGCCTACTTTAAGGTGAGCTGCAATTTCAGTAGTGGTAAGCATCGCGCCAATCGGGAAACCGCCGCCTAGTGCTTTTGCACTAGTTAGGATATCAGGTGTTACACCTAGCCCCTGATAAGCATATAGGTCACCAGTTCGGCCAACACCCGTTTGTACTTCATCAAAAATAAGTAGCGCGTTGTGCTTATCACATAGTTCGCGCACAGCTTGCACAAATTCAGCATTTGGAGAAATGATCCCGCCTTCACCTTGAAGCGGCTCCATCATGACTGCGCAAGTGTTGTCTGAGATTGTTTTTTCAAATGCAGCTAAATCGTTATAGTCGATATGAGTAATATCAGCTGGTTTTGGACCAAAACCGTCAGAATAGGCTGCTTGACCGCCAACCGTTACCGTGAAGAAAGTACGACCATGGAAGCCTTTATTGAATGCGATAATTTGTGTTTTCTCTGCACCAAATTTATCCAGAGCCCAACGACGCGCAAGTTTAAGAGCGGCCTCGTTTGCTTCGGCGCCAGAGTTTGCGAAATAGACTTTTTCTGCGAATGTTGCATCAGTTAACTTTTTAGCAAGGCGAAGCGCCGGCTCGTTGGTCATCACGTTTGATAGATGCCAAATTTTTTCGCCTTGCTCTTTAAGTGCAGAAACAAGCGCAGGGTGACAATGGCCTAAACAGTTCACGGCGATACCGCCTGCAAAATCGATGAACTCTTTACCTGTCTGATCCCATACGCGAGAACCCTCACCTTTAACTGGAATAACGGCTGACGGGTTGTAGTTTGGAACCATGACTTCATCGAATAATTCGCGATTTGCTTGCATGACGCTTTCTCCTAAATTGTTATCATTGTGCGGTATTACTGTCGGGCAGAAGCTGATTACTTGTTGTTCTGCTCACAGCCAACTTGCTATTTCTTCATTATTACGCGCTTTTGTAATAATTTGCAGTGCAATAATTCACATATTTGCTATCATTTATGTCAAATTAACATGGTTAAATTGCAAAATGATTAGTTTACAAGATGAAAAGCTTATTGCATTGTTGCGTAATAATGCACGGGAGAGTATCTCTGAGTTGGCACGTAAGTTAGATCTTTCCAGAACCACGGTACAAAATCGTATCGCAAAATTAGAGCAAAATGGCGTAATCAAAGGCTATCGCGTGGAGTTCGCGCAGCAGTATATGGACGATTTAGTATCGGCACACGTTTCTATTAAGGTAAAACAAAAACTCACTACAAAGGCGAATTTAGCATTGCAGCAGTTGCCAAATGTTTCAGCACTTTATGCCATTAGTGGGGAATATGACTTGATTGCGATTGTTGAAGCACAGAGTTTGGAGCAGTTGAGTCATCTGCTAGATGAAATTGGTAATTTAGAAGGGATTGAGCGTACCAATTCGTCGGTTATTTTAGAAACCAAATTTAAGCGATAAATAACCTTACCGTGTCTGGATAAATACTTTGAGCGCTCGTCACCACTTACCAATTGCTCTGCTTTTAGCATAATAGATTGCTTAGCTTGGAGGATGCTGTGTGTAGCTAACTTTTCCGCTTAACAGTGAGCTACCCAACTTGTTCTGGTAACCAAATGCTGGTGCCGGTCGCTGCAATATGATTAACATTGCCATTTAACACTTTGCTACCCACATTATTTGAGCTTTCAGGCCGGCTAACTAAATATCCCTGTACACAACTGATCCCTAAGTTTTTAACTAGCTCAAATTGTTCTGTTTGTTCAACGCCTTCGGCAACAATTTTTAATTCTAACTGTTGTCCCAGTTCGCTGATGGAGTTGAGGATTTTACGATATTTAGGATTACTGTTGGCTTGAGTGATAAATAATTTATCAATTTTTATCACGTCTATAGGCAAATCAGCAAGGGTGCTCAGCGAACTAAAGCCGGTGCCAAAATCATCAATTGCGATGCTTATTCCAGCATCTCGGCATTGTTGCAATTGCGAAATAGTTTCATTGCTAGCTTTGATTAGAGTGGACTCCGTGATCTCCAACATCAAAGCGGTGGCTGGTAAGCCGGTCTTTTCTAAGGCAGTACTTACCCATTCAAAGATCTTTCTATGTTTTAGTTGTATTCCAGAAACATTGACTGAGATTTTTACCTTTTTCATCCCTGCATTATGCCAAGCACACATTTGTCTACACGACTCAAGTAAGATCCAATCACCAAGCTCTAAAATTAAATTAGATTCCTCTGCAATTGGAATAAACTCAGCTGGTGGAATTTGCCCTTCTATTGGGTGATTCCAACGGATAAGCGCCTCAAAATAGTCAATAGCACAATCTTCAACATGTACTATCGGTTGGAATGACAGATAAAAGCTTTGCGCAGAGATAGCGAGTCGTAACTCTTCTAAGAGGTAGTGATAACGGCGCATTTTCGACCCCATTTCGGGGGAGTAAACTTTAAAAATCCCACGTCCATCTGTTTTTGCTCTGTACATGGCAACATCAGCCATCTGTAGTAACGAGTTCGGAGTTGCGGCGCTATCTGGATATACTGCGATGCCGATACTTGCTCCAATTTTGACAAGCTTATTGCCAAGCAAGAAGTCACGCTCTATATCACTTAGAATGGACTGTGCGATTTCTGTGCATAAGCTCGGATCGCTTAATTTGGGAATAAATAGCGAAAATTCATCGCCGCCGAGTCTTGAAAGGTTTTGTTCAAGGCCATGGATAGGGTGGCAATCTTCCAAACCATATTGACGGACAGTGTTTGAGAGCCTAGCGGCAACTTGGATCAAAATTTCGTCGCCAAAACTGTGGCCAAATGAATCGTTGACCTGTTTAAAGCCATCTAAGTCGATAAATAGCAGCCCACACTTTTGTTGTGCTAACTCTGCTTGTTTTAACTTTGCCTCGATATGATCAATATAGGCATGCCTATCGATTAGTTTCGTGAGCTTGTCTTGAAAAATTTGAGACTCTGAATGGCGTTTTACTCGTGCAAGATGGCTGGATAAATCGTGGATCGCATGACTGAGCTTTGCAAGAGAAGACTTATGATGCAGTGGCGCGCTGCTTACCTCTAAACGCGCCAATATCCCTCCAACGTCATTATTCACCTCGTTAATATCTTCGTCTTGGCAACGATATCTGCGCTCTGATTTAAAAAGGTACGCAATAATTGCAAGTAATGTTGTGATTGCAATCAGTGTGATGGGTGAAGTAAACACGGCATACCAAACCGTATTTACATCCAGATATTTAGGCGTTCCGAGCGTTGATTCGACTACAACATAGGTGGAATTACCCTTTGCAGCAAAGCTCAAACCGTGCAGTAGTGAAGAGTACCAAGGTGATACCATTGATGTTGTAAGGTGCTCGGTTGCCGAGGTTGTAGCGAGCAGTTCAAACACATGGCTCTTAAAAGACAGGTGCAGCAATATGACAACGAATAGAGCGCCCAGAATTAGGGTACTTGTTAGTCTTATTGCGTTTGACATGAATAGGCTTTCCTTAGTAATTCAGACTATTGCGTATTATTAAGTAATAACACATGGATGATATGTTTATCATAAAAAATGTAATCTGAAATTATAGCTGCTAACCTGGTTTTTTACACACTTTAGCATTCAGTTGCAAACCTCATAGCGCAAAAGTACTCAAAATTTCAATTAGCAAACTACATTATATGAGCAGGATCAATTATTAGTTAAATTCACTTTACATGATAACCGTTCTCAACTAGCTTTCTTGTTGACTCTTAATGTGATTGGCTCAGTGATTGCAAGGAACCTGTAGCAAACTGAAATCACTGCTTATCTGATTTAGATTGCGCCAAAGCGGTGCAGAATTGCACCAAATTTGTACTGTCATACAAACTCAATATTTGTTTGCTGTACTTAGGGCTGTTGATTTTTAAAGCGATTGGTGAGTTGCCATCTAATTGCAATTTATTTTCATTAAAATTTCAATATGCTCGACATGAATCGTACACAGTTACCAGTCGTTTGCAGTATTAGCGTACGTCACTGTGAAATAAGGACTCACAAAAGGTAAACGGGGGTTATATGCTCACTAAACGGTTTTTCAAAACAAAAGACGAAGCGGAAATTACATTTTCATTTTCACACCCAGAAGCTAAAACGGTGGAACTTGTTGGTGATTTTAATGATTGGCAACCCGAGCCAATGAAATTCATCAAAAAAGACAGTGCGTTTAAGCTTAAACACCGTTTACCAACCGACAAAGATTACCACTTCAGATATTTGATTGATGGCGAAGTATGGGACAATGATCATCAAGCGGATGATTATGTGCCAAATGGCTTTGGAGAAGACAACAGCGTTGTGTCCACAGCGAGAGCGTAACATTATAAATGGACAACATTGCTCAGCTTCTATATCTCTATGGTATTGGTTATGAGTACCATAAATACACGGGTGATCATGTGGTATTTGATCACCAAACTCGCCTACAGGCCTTGCAGGAGTGTGGTGTTGATGTCAGTAATCCAGACGAAATAGACAGGCTCAACTTTGAGTTGGATATTGCCAAATGGCTCACGCCAGTTGAAGCCATTACTTTGGTTTGCAAAGAGACACCAACTATCACGATACGGGTGGATGACGGCCTGCACATTAACGAATTAACTGTGTCGATCCCTGCATTGGGTTATTGCTGTGTTTGCGATCCAAACAAGCAAGTAGCGATTGGGGATTACCGCTATCAAGATACACGTTATGTTCAATTTGAAGTGCCAATAAACGCGATCGAAGTCGGTTATCATAGCGCTGAGGTAATGTTAAATGGTGCGCGGTTTGAGACAGAACTTTGGGTGACGCCTAGACAGTGTTATGACCCTATTGAACAACATAAAAAGCTCCTTGGATTGTCTATTCAGCTATATTCGTTAAAGCCTGCTGGCAGCAAGCTAAGTGCGGATTTTTATGAGCTAAAGCAATTAGTTGAGGCTAGCGCAGCTGAAGGGGTAGATTACATTTTGTTAAACCCACTGCATTTATTGTTTGTTGATGAGCCAGAGAAAGCAAGTCCGTACAGCCCAAATGACCGCCGCCTACTGCACCCTTTTTACATTTCTATCGAGCTTTTGTGTGAACAATTTGGCATAGATGTGAGTGTGTTCGCCGACTATTTAGACGGCTCAAAGGCTAGCTTGAACGTGACATATCTTGATATGACTTACTGTATGGAAAGCAAGCTTAACGCGTTACGTTTTGCGTGGCAGTTATTGTGCGACCAAACTGGAGCGTGGCGTGCTGACTTTACTCGATTTTGCCAAGCTAAGCAGCAAGAGCTTAAGGCATTTGAGGACGATGACTTTGCCAAGTTTTTGCAATGGCTTGCGTTTGAGCAATTAACGCTATGCCAATCTTTGGCACTCAATGCTGGCATGGCCGTAGGTTTAATCAATGACTTAGCCGTAGGTTGTGCTGACGGCTCAAGTGAATATAACAGCAATAAAAATTTGTATGCCGACCATGCTCGTGTGGGCGCACCTCCGGACCCTTGGGCTGAGCTCGGTCAAAACTGGGGGTTACCAGCGTTAAACCCCGTTAAGTTAAAAGCGCAGCGCTTTGCATTTTTTAAACAGCTGATCCAAGCGAACATCACCGGTGTTGGGGCATTAAGAATTGATCATGTGATGGGCCTAAGAAGGTTATGGTGGTGTTTTTATCAAGAACAGCAGCAAACAGGTTGCTATGTATATTATCCATTTGAGTACCTCTTAGCGATCCTTAAGATTGAGTCCGTCAAGCACCAAGTGATGATCATTGGTGAAGACTTAGGGGTTGTTCCAATCGAAATCAAAGAAGCAATGTCTGAGTCGCATATATACAGCAATATTCTTTTTTATTTCGAAAAGGATTATCACGGTCAGTTTTTAGCACCCACGCACTATAAGCACAATGCGTTACTGATGGTTGCTAACCATGACGTCCCGCCATTTTTTGGCTGGTGGAGCCATGATGACCTTAGGTTGAGACGTGAATATCAGTTATTGAGCGAACCCCAACTAACAAAAGCGGATGAAGAGCGAACATCCGAGCGAGAGAAGCTTTGTCATTGGCTTAGTTGCTATGGTGAGGCGAGTGTCGCCCTTGCGAGCGAAGCCCGTGATGTGTATCAGGCGCTTATCAATGTGCTCGCCAAGTCGCCTGCAAAAATGCTGACAATTCAGTTTGATGACCTCGACGAACAGAAGTTACCAGTGAATATTCCTGGTACTGATCAAGAGTACCCAAACTGGAGAAGGCGACTTAATCAGACATCAGCGGAAATTATTGCAAGTTCTCGGCCGCTGATCCGAGATGCAATAACCAGCAGGAAAGAATAGATGAATACAAGAGCAAAAATAGAAGACGCCCACGTAGACGACTACATCAGTCAATTAGCCGCTTTGGAAGCAGGTAAGTGTCGTGACCCATTTGCCTTTTTAGGGCTACACCAGCTAGATGCGAAGCGCTCAGTCGTGCGCTGTTTTATTCCAGGTGCGACAGAAGTTAACGTACTTACCAACAATAGTAGCTATGCGCTTGAACGGTTTCGCAAAAGTGCGCTATTCACATTAGATTTTAAAGCGGATGACATCAGCAAAGATTACCTGCTTGAAGTGTACTACCCAGAACAAACCGTCACTGGGAGGGATGTATATAGTTTTGATAGTTGCTTGGCTGATGATGCCTTGTACTTATTCAATGAAGGAACACAAGCTCAAGCTTATTTGCATTTAGGTGCACATCAAGTAGAAATAGAGGGGGTAATTGGGTTTCGATTTGGTGTTTGGGCGCCAAATGCGTTGTCTGTCTCTGTGATAGGTGAGTTTAATCATTGGCAGGCCGTTCAGCATCCAATGCGGTTACATCCAGCCAGCGGTGTATGGGAGCTTTTTATTCCGGCACTGGAGGTTGACTGCTGCTATAAATTTGCAATCACCACATTTGAGGGGGAACGCATAGAAAAGGCCGACCCCTTTGCATTTAAAATGGAACAAGCACCGGGTACGGCGAGTATAACTCAGGCTCGACCTGCGGCTTTCACATTGAGCCAAGCTTACCATGATAAAAAGGCGCTGCGTAATAAAATCAATGCACCCATTAGTATTTATGAAGTACATTTGGGCTCGTGGAAGCGCCGAGAGAAAGAAGGTAATCGCTATCTCACGTATCGAGAATTAGCGGATGACCTTATCCCTTATGTAAAAGCACTGGGATTTACCCATTTGCAACTGATGCCTATCAGTGAATATCCTTTTGATGGCTCCTGGGGTTATCAACCAGTGGGGTTATTCTCGCCAACCAGTCGCTTTGGTGGCGTGGAGGATTTTGCTTACTTTGTTGAGTGCTGTCATCGTGAAGACCTCGGATTACTTATCGACTGGGTACCGGGACATTTCCCATCAGATCCTCATGGTTTACATAAATTTGATGGTACGCATCTATTTGAACACGCTGATAAGCGGCAAGGATTTCACCCAGATTGGAACACCTATATTTTTAACTACGACCGCGCTGAAGTAAAAAGCTTTTTGTTGTCGAATGCGATGTACTGGATAAAAGAATACGCCATCGATGGGTTACGAGTTGATGCCGTGGCATCGATGCTTTACTTGGATTACAGCCGTAAACATGGGGAATGGGTGCCAAATCAATATGGCGGCCGCGAAAATCTAGGTGCAATAGAATGCCTCAAATCAGTCAATACCAAATGTTATGGTGTTGATGAAGGTATTATGATGGTCGCTGAAGAATCCACCGCTTGGCCCGGTGTTACCCGCAGTGTTGAACACGATGGTTTGGGTTTTGGTTATAAGTGGAATATGGGGTGGATGAATGACACGCTAAACTATATGTCCAAAGACCCAATTCATCGCAAGTACCATCACCATGAAATGACCTTTTCGATGGTGTATGCCTATTCTGAAAATTACATCCTGCCATTAAGTCACGATGAAGTGGTACATGGCAAAGGTGCGCTACTGAGCAAAATGCCAGGAGACGATTGGCAGCAATTCGCTAATTTACGTGCCTACTATGGCTTTATGTTTGCCCACCCAGGTAAAAAGTTGCTGTTCATGGGCGCTGAACTTGCCCCCCGAGAGGAATGGGATCATAACCAACAACTCAACTGGAAGTTGCTTGAAAGTGAAGCGCACCAAGGCGTGTATGAGTGTGTCAAAGCGCTCAATACGACCTATAAATCAACGCCGCAACTATTCGAGTGCGATAATAAATCAACAGGGTTTAATTGGATTGATGGGGGGAATGCTGGGCAAAGTATATTTAGTTTTGTACGCTACGGACAAGATGGTGTTACACCGCTGGTGGTGATCGCAAACTTTACGCCACAAACTCATTTCCAATTCCGCTTAGGCGTGCCATCAGCGGGTGTGTATCAAGTTATCTTAAACACGGATGACAAAGCGTTTTGGGGGAGTGGCGTTGGAGTCGTTGCACATAAACAACAACTCATTGAATCGAAAAACATAGCAAGCCATGGCCTTGAGCAAAGTATCGATATAACAGTTCCGCCTTTGGCAACCGTGTATTTGCAGCTGATCTCTGGTGGCGCATGCTAACCAGTTATCGCGGCGATCATCAATTGCTGGGTGCGACGGCCAGTGATAAAGGTGTTAACTTTTGTGTTTATGCACCGAAAGCGAAACGTGTAACCCTCTGTCTGTTCGACAAAAGCGGCCATAGCGAAGTGAATCGGATAGGGATGTTTCGGCATGAAGGCGGAAATTGGTCATTGTTTATTGAAGGAGCAAAAGTCGGAGACTTATATGGCTATCGGGTAGACGGGGAATATAGCGCGGAAAAAGGGCTACTTTTCAATGCTAATAAGTTACTCTTAGATCCATATTGCCGTGACTTTTTCGGCGAATTTACTTGGAGTGAACGGCATTTTTGTCATTTGCCAGTAGGTCATTTAAACCCTTCTGATAACGCCTGTGATATGCCAAAGAGCAAAGTGACGGCGATTGAAAAGTATCAAGGGAAGCGACCCAAGACGCCGTGGAGTAAAACGGTTATATATGAGTGTCATGTTAAAGGAGCAACTGTTCGACACCCTGATATTCCAAGTAAACACCAAGGAAAATATTTAGGGATTGCTGAGCAAACCTTTATCGATCATCTAAAGCATATTGGTGTTACTGCAATTGAGTTGCTACCTGTGCATGCGTTTATCAATGAGCAATTTCTTACGACTAAAGGGCTAAAAAATTATTGGGGGTATAACAGCCTCAACTTCTTTACGCCACACAAAAGTTATCTTGTTAACGACGACATCAACGAATTTAAGGTAATGGTAGAGCGGCTCCACCAAGCCGGTATAGAGGTTATTTTGGATGTGGTGTTTAATCATACTGCGGAAGGTGGTTTGGATGGCCCGACAATTAGCTTTAAAGGGTTTGATAACCTGACTTATTATAGCACCTTGCCGAGTAAACCCAATGTCTACATTAATGACACGGGTTGTGGAAACACAATGAATATCTCGAATCCAGTGGTATTAAGGCTTGTTTTGGACAGCTTACGCTATTGGGTAGAATATATGGGAGTTGACGGTTTTCGTTTTGATTTGGCGACGATCCTTGCCCGTCAAGCCTCGGGATTTTCAAATCAACATGCGTTTTTGCAAGCGATCCATCAAGACCCGGTGCTTAGCAAAGTAAAACTGATTGCCGAGCCTTGGGATATTGGTCCTGGTGGGTATCAACTTGGACAATTTCCTTCTCCTTGGCGTGAGTGGAATGATAAATATCGAGATACTGTTAGGCGCTTCTGGCGTGGCGATGAGGGTGTATTGCCAGAGCTTGCGATGCGTATTCATGGCTCCAGTGATCTGTTTGAACATAACTTACGGGGTCCTTTGAACTCCATAAATTTTCTTACTAGTCATGACGGCTTCTCATTGTTTGATTGGACGGCTTACGAGCATAAACATAATGAAGCAAACGGTGAGGCAAATAGAGACGGCCACAGTGAAAACTTTTCATTTAATTGTGGGGTAGAAGGGTTCAGTGCCGACCCTCAAATCAATGAATTGCGTCTCAGTATGCAGAAAAATGCATTACTCACTTTGTTTTTATCCAAAGGGATCCCGATGATTTGTGCGGGTACTGAAATGGCACATACGCAAAATGGTAACAATAATGCCTACTGCCAAGACAACTGCACTAGCTGGCTGGCATGGAAAAACCATCAGCAACACCACATGTTAACTTTTTTTATCCAAGATTTACTCGCGCTCCGTAAACAATTTGCCGCGTTTTCTCACTCATTTTATGTCCATGACAGTGACAGTCGTTTTGCAGTGAATTGGTTTAATGAACAAGCAAAGCCGTTATCGCCCGAACAATGGCGAGAGCCAAGCCGTAAATGGTTGAGTTACACCATCACCGATCAGCAGTTAGGGCAAAGCTTATTGATAATACTGAACGCCAGTGAGAATGCGCTGCAAATAAAGCTGCCACTTAGTGCATTTTCATCTCATTGGCAGCAAGCAATTACCACCGCGGTTGAGCCGCAAAGACCAGAGTTAGATTCTTATTTACAGGTTCCAGCTAAGTCAGCATGGATATTTACATCAATCAAAGGGGACGAAAAGCATGGCTAATAAAAGTGCGCCAGTATGTGTCGTGAAACATTGGCAAGATGCACCAAAGATAGATGAAAACACCTTGAGTGATGATTTAACTCGTCACTTTTACTACACCTTAGGTCGAGACAAAGTAGGAGAGTCGCGACTTTATTTGTACCATGCATTAGCCTTGACCATTCGTGACCGATTAGTTGCTCGCTGCCGTGCAACGAAAGAGCACATTAAGAGTAAAAAAACGCGCAAAGCAGCTTACCTTTCGTTGGAATTTTTAATGGGTAGAGCACTGTCTAATGCGGTGCTAAATCTCGACTTAGAAGAACAAGTTCAAGCGGCATTGCAAGAATACTGTACTGAGCTTGAAGAGGTCGCGCAGGCTGAGCATGATGCAGGTCTTGGCAATGGTGGTTTAGGTCGCCTAGCAGCTTGCTTTTTGGATAGCTGTGCTTCATTAGCCCTTCCTGTTGTCGGCTACGGTTTGCGTTACGAATTTGGGATGTTTAACCAAACCTGCGAGCAGGGTCATCAAGTAGAACAGCCAGATAACTGGCTCCGAGAAGGTCATCCATGGGAACTTGCTGCACCAGAGCAAGCCCGGAGAGTTAAGTTTTTTGGTCATGTTGAAGTACATACCGACAAAAATGGTAGACAGCATCGTGAGTGGCTTGATACGCAAGATATACTCGCCGTGCCTTACGACGTCCCAGTCCCTGGATATCGTAATGAGGTGGTAAACACATTAAGGCTATGGAAATCAGAGGCAACCGATGAGTTTGACCTCAGCGAATTTAACGCCGGTAGTTATTCAGAAGCGGTGGCGAAAAAGAATCTCGCTGAGCAGATAACGATGGTGCTGTATCCCAATGATGCTAGTGAAAACGGTAAAGAGCTGAGATTAAGGCAGCAGTACTTTTTATCCAGCGCGAGTCTACAAGACGTGATCGCAACTTGGGTTGAGCAATATGGCGATGATTTCAGTGATTTTGCTGATTATCACGTATTCCAACTCAATGATACTCATCCAAGTATCGCCGTAGCTGAGCTAATGCGCATTTTATTAGACGATTACGAGCTGGAGTGGGATGCCGCATGGAAGATAACGACATCAACCATGGCATATACTAATCATACTTTATTGCCCGAAGCATTAGAGCGCTGGTCTGTGAGTCTATTTGAGCGCTTGTTACCTAGATTGCTAGAAATTATCTATGAGATCAATGCCCGCTTTTTGTCGGAAGTAGCATTAAAATGGCCGGGTGATATCGAAAAGCAGCGTGCGCTGTCACTCATAGAGGAGTCCAGTCATCCTCAAATTCGCATGGCGTACCTTGCGATTGTTGGTAGTTATTCTGTCAATGGCGTTGCGGCTTTACATACCGAGTTATTAAAAGCTGGGTTGTTTAACGATTTCTATCAACTTTGCCCTGAGAAGTTTAATAATAAAACGAATGGGGTGACGCCAAGACGCTGGTTATCGCATTGTAATCCAGAACTGGCACAATTGATTAGTGATAAAATTGGCGATGGATGGCAAGCTGATTTTTCTAAAATTAGTGAACTACGTCGTTTTTACGATAATCACGCCTTCCAAAAGCAGTGGCTAACAGTCAAACAAAACAACAAGCAGCGTCTTGCAGAGCTAATTGCTCATGAATGTCAGGTAGAGTTTGACCCAACTATGATGTTTGATGTTCAAGTGAAACGTATTCATGAATACAAGCGTCAACTACTTAATGTATTGCACGTTATCCATCTTTACGACCGGATCTGTCGTGGTGATGTGGCAGAGCTTGTTCCTCGTTGCTTACTGTTTGGAGGTAAGGCGGCACCAGGTTATTACATGGCGAAGAAAATCATTAAATTAATCAATAATGTTGCCAATGTTATCAACAATGACCCAGCAGCGAGGCCCTACCTCCGAGTGGCTTTCATGCCCAATTACAATGTCTCAAAAATGGAAGTGATTTGCCCTGCAACAGATTTATCAGAGCAGATCTCAACAGCTGGAAAAGAAGCGTCTGGCACTGGCAACATGAAGTTTATGATGAATGGCGCTATCACCATAGGTACCTTAGACGGTGCAAATATCGAAATACGAGAATGCGTTGGCGCAGACAACTTTTACTTATTTGGTGTAACCGCGGAACAAGCGCAGCAAGTGCGCCAAAATTATCAGCCCCTTAAGATAATAGAAAGCAACAATGACCTAAAACGCGTTATGGCTTTGCTTGAAAGTGGGCACTTTAACCTATTTGAGCCTAATATCTTTGATGACGTAATTAACTCAATTAAGAGTAGTACTGATCCTTGGTTAGTGGCACAAGATTTTCCCTCCTACGTTGAGAGTCAGGAGCACGCGGCTCAGGCATATAAAGACAAGGAGCATTGGCTGCGCATGAGTATTCTCAATACCGCAGCCAGTGGAAAATTTTCTAGCGATAGAACAATTCAAGATTACAGCGATGATATTTGGCGCTTGAGCCCAATGCAGTAGTCACCGCAAAAAGTTATGGAGAGAAGAAATAATGCCTAATTATGCGAATCGTTATATTAGTACCCTCACTCGAGAAACATATGCTTTAATACTTGCGGGTGGAAGAGGTTCGCGCCTTCACGAGCTCACCAATTGGCGAGCGAAACCCGCTGTTTATTTTGGCGGCAAACATCGAATTATCGATTTTCCACTGTCTAACTGCATTAACTCAGGGATCCGTCGAGTTGGCATTGCCACCCAGTATAAGTCGCATTCGCTGATTCGCCATGTTAATCGTGCATGGGGACACTTTAAAAAGGAGCTGGGAGAATCTGTAGAGATATTACCTGCATCACAGCGGTACGGTGATGAGTGGTACTGCGGCACAGCAGACGCAGTTTTCCAGAATATGGATATTATTCGTCATGAGCTTCCCAAATACGTTATGATCTTATCGGGTGATCATGTCTACAGAATGGACTATGGTGGTTTACTTGCAAAGCACGTAGAAACGGGGGCAGATATGACCGTATGTTGTATCGAAGTGCCCTGTGAAGAAGCGGCAAAAACGTTTGGTGTAATGACCGTTGATGAAAGCAACCGGGTGCGTCGCTTTGATGAAAAGCCAGTAGATCCGACCTCAATTCCTGGAAAGCCAGGTGTATGTTTGGCATCTATGGGCAACTATGTGTTTAACACGGAGTTTTTATTCGAGCAGTTAAAAAAAGATGCGGAACGAGAAGGGTCGGGGCGTGACTTTGGTCATGATATTATCCCATCCATCATAGAAGAGCATAATGTGTATGCGTATCCATTTTGCGACCCATCACACGAAGGGCAGCCGTATTGGCGAGATGTAGGTACATTGGATTCATTCTGGGAAGCAAATATGGAGTTGGTTTCTCCTGAACCCCAACTTGATCTCTATGATCCTCATTGGCCAATTTGGACTTATCAGGAGCAGTTACCACCGGCGAAATTTATATTTGATGACGATGATAGGCGCGGTATGGCCGTAGACTCTACGGTTTCTGGTGGCTGTATTATTTCTGGCTCCAAGGTTAAGCGTTCATTGCTGTTCTCCAATGTACACGTTCATTCGTATTGTGAAATTGAGGGGGCCGTGGTGTTACCCGGTGCCAAAATCGGGCGTAACTGCAAAATTAAAAACGCAATCATTGACCGCAGTTGTCACATACCAGAGGGGATGACAATTGGTTACGATACTGATTTAGACAAAGCGAACGGCTTTAGAGTATCGAATAAGGGGATCGTATTAGTGACCCGAGATATGCTCGCAGAGCTTGCGGAAAAACAAAAGAAATGATCCGTGTAGAGGTACTATGCATGTAATTTTAGTGGCAGCCGAAAACGATCGGTTGCCAAATTGTAAGGTAGGGGGCGTCGCTGATGTGATACGCGATGTGCCTTACGCACTGGCGCAGCTTGGCATAAAAGTATCGGTGGTCACGCCCGATTATGGCCAAGCTGCTTTAACTCGAAACTTAGTCGCTGATATTGCCGTTCCTTTTCGGCAACACCTAGAAACGGCGACTCTTTGGTCCGTTGAAGAAAGTAATAATGTCACCCAGTATGTTATTTCACACTCGTTATTTAGTGAGCATCACGGTGCTATTTATTGTAATGATCCTCACCAGCCTTTTGCCACGGATGCAAATCGATTTGCGTTTTTTAGCGCGGCAGTCGCTGAACTTATCGAGCATGAGTTGATAGCGGACATAGATGTAGTGCACCTTCACGACTGGCATGCTGCCGTCGTTGCTGTATTACGCCAGTTTAGTCCAAGGTTTAAACGGTTAAAGGCGCTAAAAACAGTTTATACGGTGCATAACCTCGCACTTCAGGGGATCCGACCTTTTAACCATGATTTTTCAAGTCTTGAGTCTTGGTTTCCCACGCTCACTTATGATGGACTCAGTATATGCGATCCTAAATATCCCCATTGTTTTAATCCTATGCGAGCTGCTATTAATCTTTCAGACAAAGTACATGTTGTTTCTCCTAATTACGCCAAAGAAGTAATGATCCCAAGTCATCCAGAGCTTGGCTTTTTTGGTGGTGAAGGGTTAGAAAGTGATATGCAGCATGCTTCACATGAAGGACGGTTAGCTGGTATTTTAAACGGTTGTGTGTATGATGAGTCAGCTAGCGACGAGAATCTTACTTTTGCTGACTACTTGGCGCTTGCTGAGCTGCATGTGTTTCAATGGATGGCAAAATCAAGCCAAGTATTATCTCGGTTTTACATAGCCCACCAACGTATACTCGCTTGGCGCGGTGAAGCCTTTAATGGCAAGCTTATTACAAGTGTTGGTCGTCTTACCGATCAAAAAGCACTTATTTTAAGACAGCCAACCCAATCAGGAATTGTGCTTGATGACATCGCAAAAGTAGCCGAGCATCAAGGAGCACGCGTCGTGATTGTTGGGTCTGGCGACCCATTTCTAGAGCAGCTGTTTACCGAGGTCATGGCACGGCATGAGAATGTCTTGTTTTTAAATGGTTATGGTAAAGCTCTTGGGGAGCAATTGTACCCGTTAGGTGATTTGTTTTTAATGCCAAGCTCCTTTGAGCCTTGTGGTATTAGCCAAATGCTTGCGATGCGTGCTGGGCAACCTTGCATTGTGCACAAAGTGGGGGGATTATCTGATACGGTAAAACACAACGAAACCGGCTATTGCTTTGAAGGAGAAACGCTCGCTGAACAAGGTAGTCAGTTTATTGCGATTTTTGAACTAGCACTCGCTGATCTGGTAGGGGATAGCAAAAAATATCAACAACTCAGGCAGCAAGCTCGTATGCAGCGCTTCGATTGGTCTGACGTTGCACAAAAATACTGCGAACAATTATATAGATAGCGAAAATGTAGATAAAAAAATTTGCGCCGCTGTTTTAAGTATTTATCAATTAGCTCAATTGCTACACAAAAAACTAGGTCAAAGGTATCAAAAGATAGC
>NZ_JAKEVK010000077.1:0-19214 GCF_022398435.1 Pseudoalteromonas sp. Isolate6
CTTTACTATAAAAGTTTTATGGTATTGAATTTATTTATTTTATTTTCATTGTTAATGATTTGTTTTTTTACGTCATCGACCGGTATCACGGTAGTACACGAAAAGTGATAGGCGAAAGTAAGAGCAGTACGTAAGTCATACTGCTATTACTTTTTTAAGAGTGTGGTGGTTAGAATTGATAAGACATAGAGAGTAATACTTTACGTGGCTCGCCAGGCTGAACCCACATTTGACTATACGAATTAGTGAAATGCTCACGGTCAAAGGCATTTTGTATCTTGCCTGAGACTATCCAGTTATCATTAACATTGTATTGCGCAAATGCGTTAAAGGTAACGTACGAAGGTAAGTAAAATTCGCTTCCGCGCTGACCAAGTCGCTTATCAATGTATTGCACACCAAAGCCTGCAGAGAGTGGGCGGTTAAATAGTGTATATTGCTGGCTTAGCTGTAAGCTAGCCGAGTTTTCCGGAATGTTTAGCAGGTCATCCCCTTTCTTTAAGCTTACGCCTAAACCAGTATCAATGGAGTCTTTATCTACCTGCGCATCAAGATACATGTAGGAAAAATTAACGGTGACATCAGCTGGTAACTGACCGATAACATCAAGCTCAACCCCTTGGCTACTTGCTTCCCCGATGGCTGCACTAAATCCCGGGTTTTGAATGTCGGCAACGATGATATTGGTTTGCTGGCTATCAAAGTAAGCTAGGGTAATATCCAGTTGACTATCGAGTAATGTCCATTTGCTGCCGAACTCGATTGATTCGCTTTGATTTGGGTCGAAAGCAGCACCTTGATAGTCAGTACCAAAGTTTAAGCGATATCCTTCACCGTAGGTTGTGTACAAAGACCATTCATCTGCCAATCGGTAAACCACACCCAACTGGGGACTGAAGTGTTGTTCAGACTGTTCAGCATATTGCTGACTAATTTTGTTATCAATAGTTTGTTTAAGCCAGTCAAAACGACCACCGATCCGCACCTGTACTGCATCGGTAACAGTGATTTGATCTTGGATGTAGACACCAGTTGCCCATTGATTTTGTTGACGAATAATGACAGGAGTAGGGGTCGGAGGGGAATATTGACCATAAACAGGGTTGTGAATGTTAATGGCATAAAGTTGTGCGTCACTCGGATTAGTGCTCAGGGCTGGTGCTCTAGCAACTCGGTAGTCCCGATCAAAGTCAAACCTGTCGTAATCCACGCCCATTATGAGGTTATGTTTGAAATCACCCACAGTGATGTCTCCAGCGAGCTCAAAACGTGCAACATATTGCTCGGTGTCATAAGCCCGTTGTCGATGTTGGCGGGTCAGGGTTTTAAAGTCGATATACAGCTTTTGACGTGAGGGAGAGATGTCAGCATCACTCGACAGACTGTCTAATTCGGTCTGTCTAAATGCTAATGCAGAGCTTAGCTGCCACTGTGCGTCGATGTTATATTGCCATTGTAACTGGTGGCCGTGCACCATAGTGGTTGTTGGACCATCACCTGGCTCACCAAGAAAACGCTCAATCGGCATAAAGTCGAAGTTACCTTGCGGGGCAATGATGCCTCGGTCAAATGGAATTTCTTGCTCTGCATACTCAAGTTCATATTGCCATTTTGACCTATCGCTTTGCTCGAATACCAAAGCCGTGGTTATTCCTTGTTTTTCAGTTTCAATGGTATCTCTAAAGCTGTCCTCTTGCTGATAAAAGCCGATGATCCTCGCGGCCGTATTTTCAGATAAGGTGGTGTTGAAATCCGCTTCTAAGCGTTGATGTTGGCGATTACCCAAAGTGAGTTTCACATCACCAAAAGTTTGGAACATGGGTTTTTTGGTAATTAAGTTGATGGCGCCACCTGGCTCTCCACGCCCGAATAGTGCAGCTTTTGGCCCTTTTAACACTTCAACGCGCTCAATACCCGACACATCTCTAGGTCCAGAAAAACCACGTCCGGCATTGAAACCATTGACTAAGTAGCCACTTGGTACATTCTCATCACCAAAAAAACCGCGAATGGCAAAGCTATCCCACAGTCCCCCAAGACTATTTTGCCTACTCACAGATGCCGACATATCTAGCACTTGCGTTAAACTATTGATCCCCATGTTTTCTATGAGCTCGGCATCGAGCTCGAACATCGCTTCGGGCGCTTCTAAATGGATAAAGTCTCCCCGATAAGCTTGACGCTCCGCCACGACTTCTATTTTTTCAATATGGGTGTCGTTATTGGCCTGTGCTGAAAAAGCGGCGGCGAGTGCCAGAGAGAGTAAACTTAAACGGCTTACCCCATTTACAGTGTTCATTATTAATCCTTTTGATATGTTATAACGTTTTTTGGTACTCTAGCATGGTATTGATTCGCTGTTAAGCTATGTTGAATAGACTGATAAGAAAAGAGTAGCTCGGGGCGGGCAGAGTGAGTTTGGTGTAGCTTGTCTAGTATTTAGGTCTAAAGGAAATGAGAGGCTAGGCCTCTCATTCGCTGATATTACTCACTTTCTAGCCCTTCAAGCTGCAAGCCAATCTGAGTACTTAACACTCCAGCTTGCGCTCGTAGTTGTGCATTTAAAGCGGTTAGATCGGTTTGTGCGTCGGCGTGGCGGTAGATTGCGCGGTTACCACGGACATAGCTTAATATCAGGTTATTATCACTAGCGAAAGTAGTAGCATTAATCATCGTAAGATGTTCAACGATAATTTCACCAGTGACAGTGTAAACCTCGCCAGTTGCAGGTGATTGTAGCTGTAACCCTGCCACTAATGTTGTGCCGTCCCCTTCGAGTGAGACAAAAGATTGGTTATTGATGTTTATCTCGGCACCTTGTGGAGCCTCGGTTAACTCAATTAATCCATCGCTAGCTGCAAGTGCTTGGCCACTAAGTAGTAAGGCAGTTAAAACGAATGCTTTCATAGTGGTTCTCCTTAGTTATGACCAATAAAACGAATTTGCCAAGAGGTTAATACACCATCTTGTGCGTTATTTCTATGCACTGCTTGAATATCCGGATCGCCGTTACGTGGATCAAAGATAAAAGCTTCGTCCTCACCTTGGGTATCAATTAACCGAATGGTCCACTGACCTTGTGCTGGCTCTCCATAGAAGTGGTGCGATAGCATTTGCATATCGTTAAAGCCGTTACGTCCGGTAATGGTACCTGTTCTTGGTGTCATTAAAACACTGCGAGTGCCTGACGGAGAAATAAGCTCAATTGCAACGTCACGGGTACTGGTATGCTCACCGGTCACTCGGATCTGTACCGCTTCAACGGTGACATCGTTGTCAATTTGTAGCGAGCTTTCGGCACCCGCAAGGCTACCGTCAGGAATGGTGACATTGGCATTAACTTGCTGCCAAGGTGTAATCGTGAAATTCCCTCGATCCGCACTATAGAAGCGGGCCATATTTACTGCCGCATCAACATCGATGGCACCGAAGCCATAGAAGGTGTGGAAGTCATACCCTGCCGCATTAGTTTGCCATGCTGGGATCGCATCATATTGCTGTGCTTCACCAGCCACATTGTTAAAGGTTAGTGTGACACCTGGGTGGTCTGGGTCAATTTTGCGAGCGGTTGAAGCTAAAATATGTCTAACATCACGCCACGTTAACGCGGGGTTTGCAGACATGATTAGCGCAATTGCCCCTGTCGTGTTTGGTGCCGCAGAAGAGGTGCCATTCATAGTCGCGTTATAATCACAGGTTGGATCGAGCGGGTGCCCGCCATGTAAACTATTGCGAAGGTTCGCAGGGTTTCTGCCCCAGTCACAGCCGCTAATATCTGTTGAGATAATAGCAGGTGTTGTTGAACCATATTCGCCACCTGGTGCACTGGCGAACACACTAGAGCCTACTGTTGAATACGATGAGAGTTTACCATCCGCATTGTAGGCTGAGACGACTAAGTTCCAATAGCTGGTATCAATACGTTCTAAGTTAACGTTTTGCATCGGTAAGCCATGATTGCGATTTGCAAACCATAAATAGCCAGAACCAAGTCCGTTTGCGTTAAAGCTTTGAACTCGATAGCCATTACCTGCAGATTTTACGAATATTGCACCGCGGCCACTATGACTTGTGGTAGTGATCTCTTCTTGAGCTTCTTCATAAGTTTGTAACCAAGGAGAAAAGTCATAATTGAATGTCTGCGGCGATGAAAGGGTACGGCCATAGCTTTGGTTAAATACCCGAGGAAAATCAAAAGAGGCTTTGTTGAAACCGTCAGAGTACATACCGTGAGACTGTAACCAGTTTTCCATGTTACCGTTTTTAAGATAGTTAAAACCAATTAGGCCTGCTCTTGGCGCTACGCCGCGACCTCCAATACCGTTAAAGGCACTTGCAGCGATGATGCCAGCAACGCCTGTACCGTGGCTATCCCCACTGTTGGCTGGTTTTAAATCAGGAGAGTTAGTGAGAAAGTCCCATGAGCCAGGTCTGACGTTGCCAATTAGATCTGGATGGGTTAGTTCGACACCACCGTCAATTACCGCAGTCGTCACCCCGGTACCCATAATTCCAAGGGCGTGAGTAAGGCTAAGGTTAAGATCCTCTCCTGCAACACCACCACGCTCAGAGAACGCATTTTGCCCTGTATTTTTCAAGTGCCATTGCTGGTTTACCAGTGGATCGCCTGGAAATAGAGGGTATTCCTGTTGGGCATTTGCTGCGCCGTGTAGTAACCCTAGCAATGTGGCTAGGTAAGTTATTTTTATTTTCATGGTATCTCAACTTGTTATTGTTTCTTTTACAAGAACAAACTGTATACCTCAAAAAGGTACTCGATGTAAATAGTGAGTTATATATGTATTTTTGTTGTTTTTATTTTGTTTGTTATAAGTGCTTCTATTTTGAATTGGCAGGGATGGCTGATGGTCGTGTAAGAATATAGCTGAGTACGGCAGCCTCAGTTATTGCGACAGACCACACCACCCAAATAGGTGCGCTACTATAACTCAAAGCTAGTAAGCCAACGCTCATGCCAATCGCCGCGCCAATCTTACCTTTTATTGGGATGACCTGATGTTGCCGCCATGCAACCAGACTCGGGCCAAATTTTGGATGAGTGAGTAGCCAATTTTCTAGCTTAGGAGATGAACGGGTAAAGCAAGCAAGGGCGAGGATGAAAAAGATGGTAGTAGGCATAACAGGCAGTGCCATGCCGATAAAGCCGAGACCAACAAACACGATGCCAGCAACATGCAGCCAAAAACAACGATTGAATAAGGGAATTTTTTTACGCATAGGCATCCTCATATTCCGGGAGTGCTGAAGTGACAGCGCATTGAGATGACCAGAGTCTACTTTGTTAATCTGAAGCCAGTAATTAAAAGCATACCACAGTGGCTGAAATTCGCGAATTTTCAACTAAGCTAAAGCAAAGAGATCACCAGTCGGACGTCAGTGTTTGAAATAGCTAATCTGATCTCATCTCAGGTTCAAGGAAGTGCTGCGACTGAAACGTTGAGGGGCAAAGTATGCAAGTAAATTTAGAACGTCTTAAGTCTACCCTATTTGCGCTCGCGGAGTTCGGTTATAACCATGAAGATAAGGGAATTTATCGCCAAGGTTTTAGCAATGAGGATTTTGCAGCGCGTAAATGGCTGATGGAATGCGCACAAAGTGAAGGGTTCGTGAGTCGCATGGATGGCGCTGGCAATGTGATTATTGAAATGACCAGCCCGGATATTGCAGCAAAACCCGCTGTGATCATTGGCTCTCATCTCGATAGTGTACCTGCTGGTGGCATGTTTGATGGAACCCTAGGCGTCATTGCGGGATTTGAGTGTATCCGCGTATTAAAAGAGCACAATGTGCAATTAGAGAGGCCGATTTGGGTTATTGGCACCAGTGAAGAAGAGGGACGCTTTGGCGGTATGATAGGGGCTCAAGCGCTCACCGGAAAGTTAACGCCACATCAATTACTCACAAGCCATGATGCGGATGGCTGTATGCTCAGTGATGCTATGCGTGCCCAAGGTTTAGAACCTATGGATGCGCTGAATGCGAGACTGGAACCAGAGCAAATAAATAGTTTTTTTGAATTACATATTGAGCAAGGCCCTGTACTTGATCAAAAAGGCATTCAAATTGGCGTGGTGGAGGGGATTTCTGGGGTATTTAAATGGATAGTCAAATTAATTGGGAAGGCCGATCACGCAGGCACGGCACCTATGGAGATGCGCAGCGACGCTTTTATGGGGCTGGCTGATTTTGCTTACCAGTTAGATAGAATTATTGCTGAGGACGGAACGGATACCACGAGGATCACTGTCGGTAAGGCAGAACTAAAGCCAGGTTTCGCACATACGATTGCTGGAGAGGTGGATTTCACCATCGTCGCACGCGATATGGACGAAACGGTGATGGAGAACCTTGAAATTGCCTGTCGTAAAGCGCTTTCAGCCATCGCTCGAAAGCATCATTTAATGTTTGAATATGAGCAGGTAAGTTGGTTGTCTCCAATGAAGTGTACACCAGAGATGGTGGAGTTTATTAGTCAACAGGCTGAGGCTTTATCGCTGAATTATCAGGTCATGCCAAGTGGCGCTGGTCACGATAGTCAGTTTTTTTCAGAAGTGTGTCCCACAGGACTGATATTTATTCCATCACTCAATGGCGTTAGCCATGCGCCAGACGAATGGAGTCATTGGCATGATGTCGAAGCTGGGAGTAATTTATTGTTGCAATGTGTTCAAAAAAGAGCAATAAAAACAAAAGAATAAATGTGAAGTGAGGATGAAGTTGGCTGGCGGTTTACTAGACAAATTTGATCCTTAAGCTAGTCTTTGTTACTACTAGAATAATGTGGATAGCAAAACTTGCGGCGAATTCGGACTTGGATAACCGCAGTTAGGGATTATGAGGATGTGGATCGCCCGAGTCGTAACCTTAGTCTTAGTTGCTGCGAGCTTTAATGGGCTTGCCGCCTCGTTGAGGGTGAGCGATGAGGTCGTGACTGCTGGGTTTATAACGCTACACATTGAGCGTACTGGTCCCCCTCTACAGCAATCAACACAGCTATCCATTCAACATCTTTCAGAACCTTACTCCCTCTCCCTTTCGCTTCAGCCGACTCAACAAGCGGTAACCATTAGTGGCTTGGCTGATGGTGATTATCTCGCAACCTTAGCTGATCCCTCTACTAACTCGGCACAAACGTCGGTCCCATTTACAGTTAAACATCATCAGTTAACGCTGGCGCTTGCGCTGTTTGTACTGGGCTTGTGCTTATTTGTGCTGCTTGTAGGGGTGATTGTGGTAGGCAATAAGCAAGCGCACGATAAGGAAAGCGTATGATAAATGCTTCATTGGCGCTCGGTCTTGCCCTAGCGTTTGCTTTGCTATGGGTATTTTTTGGTTGGTGGATTGGCAGGCGCGTGCAGTCACATAATGAGTTTGCGCTGGCCGGTAGAAATGTCGGATTGGCCTTTGCTTGCGCCACTGCGATGGCAACTTGGGTCACCAGTAACACCACTTTAGTTGCGCCACAGCTCACTTATCAGTTTGGTATTTGGGGCATGATAGGCTACGCCTGTGCCGCATTCGGATTGCTGCTATTTGCGCCGCTAAGCCAACGCATCAAAACTTTACTGCCCCACGGCTACACCAGTGGCGACTTTATACGATTGCGGTTTGGGCGTTTCTCTTGGTGGATCTTTTTGCTGATCTCTTTCGTGTATGCCATGAGTTGGCTCGTTAGCCTAGGCATGGCGGGTGGCATTTTGCTACACACCCTAAGTGGCTTAGATTATCACCTTGGTATGTCAATAATTCTCCTGATGTGTGTGGTCTACACGCTCTTTGGCGGTCTAAAAGCGGTGATCGCCACGGACTTTCTACAGGCCATAATTATTTTGGCTGGCGTCTTAGGAATAGCCATTGTCGTGGCGATGAATGTTGGGCTTGAACCCATTCACCAAAAACTCAGTAGTGACCACCCCAAGTTACTCGACCTGCTTTTCCCTGCCGCTGTGATGTTTTTGTTCAACAATATCTTTTTTGGTTTAGGAGAAATTTTTCACAGCAACGTATGGTGGTCAAGGGCGTTTGCATTTAAAGGTGGAGTGGGCAAAAAGGCGTATTTTATCGCGGGACTCCTGTGGCTGCCGATCCCAATCGTGACTGGATTTATTGCGCTGGCAGCGCCGAGTTTAGGCTTGTATCCTGCTAGCGCCGATATGGTAGGACCTTTGGTTGCAAGCCAAGTACTCGGCTATACCGGCTCGATTATTCTGTTCATTGTAGTGTTCTCCGCGCTGGCATCGAGTTTGGACTCCTTGCTTGCTGCAACGTCAGATCTCATCAATCAAGATATTTATCTGCAATACATCAAACCAAAGGCGAGCGATAGTGAACGCTTAAAAAGTGCTAAGTGGATTATTGTTCTGCTCGGCGTAGTGACCTGGCTATTGTGTTTACCGAAAATCGCCACTTTGGGCGCCTTGTTGAATTTTGCTGGTGCCTTTGTCGCCAGCACCATTTGGCCTATCGTATTTGGGTTGTACTTTGCGCGAATGACGGGAAATAGCGCTGGCTGGGCTATGTTGCTTGGCACGCTATCTGGCTTGATTGGGTATTTTTATATTGGTTTTTATGTCGCCGCATTAGTTTCTTGTGCGGTGTCATTATTAATTTGTGTGATTGCTTGGCGTTTTAGTCAGCAATCATTCCATTGGCAAGCGTTGGGCACGCAAAGCAAAATGGAGGATGTATGATCTCATTGGGCGCATTTTCTAGTTTAATTTGGCTGGCCATAGTGCTCAGTTGTTTATGCCCTGTTGTCCTTGTCGTTATGTTCCTTATTGATTATAAAAAGAGGCAGTTATGGTAAGTGCGCAGCAAGTAGAGTTTAATCGAGCGCAGCCGGATGTTTACGGGGATGCACATCCCAAAGCATTACTCAGAGCGATACAAGAAGACGGTGACAGGCTGCATTGTTTGGAGAATAAGCACATTATTAGTGTCGACCATCTTGACCGAGACGTGCTGATCCAGTTATTCCGCCTCGCCGCGAAATATGAAAGTAATCCAGCAAGGTTCAGCTCGCCGCTCAGTGGCAAAATTTTGATCAGTGCGTTTTATGAACCCAGTACCCGCACCCGGCTGTCGTTTGAAAGTGCATGGCACCGCTTAGGGGGCGACATTATGTCGATCACCGATCGCTCCTCAACGGGCATAGCGAAAGGGGAGTCGCTGCAGGATGTCGCCGAGATGTTCAATAATTATGGTGATTGTGTCGTCTTACGTGACACCTCAGTGGAATCTATTGAAGAGATGATCCACAGCCTACGCATTCCAATTATCAACGCTGGTAATGGCATTGATGAGCATCCAACGCAAGCTATGTCCGACCTTTACACTATTTTCAAATGGCGGCCGTCGTTATTACTCCCTGACAGTGAAGCTTTTAGCCCTATAAAAATTGGCGTGATTGGCGTGCCGAGCCAAATGCGTACGGTGCGTAGCTTGCTGAAAATGTTTACGCACTTTCCGCGCATTGTGGACGAAATATTCCTGCTCTATGACGAGAGTGTCGAAGATGCGGTATCGAGTGAGCAATTGGCGCAGCTTGAAGAAGCTGGAGTAAAGGTGTCTATCGGTCATGACATGAACGCTGTTTTACCTGAGCTTGATGTGGTGTATATCAATTCCATTGCATGGGTAGGTGAAAGCTTCGAAACCTATGGGAAGTCGTTTAAATTGAGCACGGACTCACCCTTCAAGCCCGATGCGATAGTGCTTCATCCGCTGGCTCGAGGTGAAGAGCTGTGTACCAGTTTAGATGCCACGCCACACAATTGGTATTTTAGTCAGGCACGTGGTGCCGTCTTTTTACGCCAAGCCTTATTGACCTGTATGGTGCAGCGCGCCAGTACTGTGATGGATGTGATTTAGGGAGATATTATGTGCGGAATTGCTGGTATTTTTTCAACGCAAGCGCAAACACAAATAGATAATCAATTATTGGTAAACATGGCAGCCATTCAACATCATCGTGGTCCCGATGGTTTTGGCTATAAACAAATAGCTGGCGTGGGATTTAGTCACGCCAGACTGTCGATAATCGACCTTGACGAGCAAAGAGGTCGACAGCCCTTTATAAGTTCTGATAAGCGCCTAATGTTGGCGCACAATGGCGAATTTTACGATTACGCGCGGATCCGAGCTGAGCTGGTAGCAAAAGGGGCAAGGTTCCAAAGTAAAAGCGACTCAGAAATTGCCATGCACTTATATCAGCAGCTTGGCCTTGATGAGATGCTGACGCATCTGCGCGGTGAGTTTGCGTTTGCATTGTATGACCAACAAACCGATACGTTGCACTTAGTTAGAGACCGCTTTGGTATTAAACCTTTGTACTACACCCAAACAGAAGACGAAATTGTGTTTGGCTCAGAACTGAAAGTGCTGTTTGCCAATCCTAAAGTTAAGCGCCGATTCTCAAGTGAAGGTCTCTTTCATCAACTGATCCAAGTCATGGTTCCCGGCAGCACGGCATTTGCGAATGTACATCAAATCAAACCTGGACATGTTGTTAGTATCACCAGAAGTGAACAAGGTTTTAGCATCGAAGATAGACCTTATTGGGATGTTAACTTTCCGAAGGCGCAAGCGTATTTAAATAGCAAAGATGAAGTATATTACATTGATGGCGTGCGCAAGCAGCTGCTTGAAGCGGTGCAGTTGAGACTCACGGCGGACGTTCCGGTAGGGTGTTACTTAAGTGGTGGCATAGACTCATGTGCTATTTTGGGTCTGTCTTCGGCCGCAGCACAAGCACCTATTAAAGCCTTTACCATAGGCTTTGATAGCGCAGAGTACGACGAAACGCCGATTGCAAAACAAATGGCACAAGCCACTAAGGCCGATCATCATATTATGTCGTTGAGCGGTGACGAGCTATATGGCCATTTTGAACGAACTTTATGGCATACCGAAAGAACCATTTATAACACGCTTGGTGTTGCGAAATACTTGATGAGCCAGCAAGTTAACGAGTCTAATTATAAAGTTGTGATGACCGGAGAGGGCTCCGATGAGCTTTTTGCGGGTTATCCCGCATTTAGAAAAGACCTGTTTTTATATGGCTTAGATGAACTTGATGACACCGAAAAAGCTCAGTGGCAAACCATGCTGGAAGACAGCAATAAGTTGTTTAAGGGGGCTATGCTTTCCCGTGAGCAATACGATAGTGCAGCATTAGATGAGGTGGTTGGTTTCACACCAAGTTGTTTGCAGCCTTGGCTGTCATGCAGTCACTTTGCCCATCAACTCGTTGCCGCCGAACACAGAGAAATACTCACGGGTTATGACGCAGGCAAAGCAATCGCTGAGACTTTAGATGATGCCATGTTGGAGTCCCGCCATCCACTCGACAAAGCCCAGTATGTATGGATTAAAACCATGCTTGAAGGGCAAATATTAACTTGGGGCGGTGATAGGGTCGACATGGCCAATTCGATGGAGGCAAGGCCTGCCTTTTTAGATCATCACCTCGCAGAGTTTGCCTTTACCATTCCCCCGCAATATCGCATTAAAGATCGTAAAGAAAAATACGTGTTACGCGAAGCGATGAAAGGACTGCTGCCAGAAGTACTGTATGAACGAGAAAAGTTTGCTTTTATGGCACCACCAGCGCACTCAGATGAGAAAAAGTGGGCTGCAATGCGCGTGTTGGCTGATAAGTACTTATCTAGACAAGCTGTAGAAGCCGCAGGTTTATTAGACTTTGAAGCGGTAAATGCGCTATTTGAGTTACATGATTCACCAGACGCCGATGGTTCACTCAAAGTGCAACTAGATGCCGTGATCAATCATTTGCTTGGTGTGCAAATACTCCACAAACAATTTATCGCCGCAGATTTACCTCAATTTGCTGCCGCTGAAGCAGAGCGCCTAGGTTGGAGAGCAGCCACAAACTAACGTAGGTCTTATTGGTATTACAGAAAACAAGGAAATAAAAAGGCGATGCACCAACTAGTGCATCGTCTTTTTGATTTAATACCTAAGGTTAATCCCAAAGATTAAAAGTAATAACCGAAGTTAATGTTGAAGCGACGCTCGCTTTCGTCACTATCGCCTGCGATTGAACCACCAATAAACGGCTGGTTTTTCGCGTGAACTAAATCAACATAGGTGAAGAACGCACCCGCGGCGAGTGACACACCTGTAACATTCATCCAAGTGTCTTCGGTGTTATCGGATTTGTCGTAAATAATACCGAAGTCGTTATAAAATTGCAGATCGGTAATTGGGCCGAATTCAACTGGCAGGTTGTACGCTACATTAAAGTTCGACATGGTAGCTTCTGCCGCGATGGAATCATAAAACGCATAAGCGCCTACCGCCATACGGTTTGCATCGTCAATATCGTACTGGTATTCACCGTGTTGTAGCTGTAAGTTCCAAGGGCCAATGTTACTATTTAAATGTAGTGCCCACGCGTTGTAATCACCTGCTCGGTCATTACCATCGTGAAGACCACCGGCAAGGCCAGAGACGCCAATTTCAGTTGTGCCACCGCTATGTTCAATATGATACGCGTAGCGACCAACAAAGGTGTTGTATTCGCCGATTGGTTGCGTTGGGTCGTCATAAACGCCATCGCCCGCTTTACGGAAACCTACCACGTCATAAGAGTAGCGATCGCTGCGGTCATCCACGTAACCATCGACACCACCTAGCTCATCGTTTTTGAAAAAGCCAAGGTCAAGCTGCCAGTTGTCTGCCACTTTACGTTTAAATACCACCCCCATGTCGTGGTCGTCTTCAAGACCAATATAATAGGTAGTGTTAAAAAACCAGTTGTGCGAATTGTAAGGTGAGTTACCAAAAGGTACTTTAGTCATACCAACCTGAGCTTGCCAATGGTCGGCAAAGTCATAGTCGAGGTAAGCGTATTTTACCGCAGTCATATAGTCGAAAAAGCGGATTTCGGCATTTAAACCAAAGCCACCGACATTGCCAGAAAAGTTCAACCTGAAAATATCGAAGTCAAAATCACCGCCACGATTTTTGTTGTCATCGTCATAAGACGTATGGCTGTAGTTGGTTCTGATCGCGCCGCCGACTTTGATGGTCGGTTTTGTTTCAGCAGCTGCAACTTGAGTTTTAGTTTCAGCTTTGGTTGCGGCTTTTTCAGCCTTAGCGATTTTTTCCTGTTGTGCTCGTGCCTGCTCTTTTTGTTCTAGCTGCGTGAGCTTCTTCTGAAGTTCAGCTAATTGGCGCTTTAATGCGTCAATTTCTGAGTTTTCGGCAAGCACTGAATTAGAGCAAAGTGCTAGACCTAACCCGAGTGAGATGGTTGAAAGTTTTAACATATTTGTCCCGTTGTTAAATGGTTGAGCGCAAAAACCTCTTACAAATTGTAGACCACCAAACCTATCCTTGCAGAAAGCAGATAAATTTTATGATCCTTGATTGAATTATCCATAGTAACACTGCGGCCTATCTGACCTCAAAGTTACACAACATTTAACCATACCCAAGATGAATATAAGACGAACAAGTGATCACATTTGTATGTCATTCTTGCCCAATAGCTTATCTCTCACTATATTTTTATTATCTGTGAAATGGTGTCTATTCATGAATATATCGCAAAAATTAAAATTGTCTTTCGCAACAGCAATCGCGCTTCCTTTGTTAATCATCGCGGGGCTTATAATCAGTCAAACTAGGCAGCAGGGGATAGAGACTTTCTCAGAGCTCAGTGATCGAGAGGCGCTACAGGTTGAGAATGGTATCCAGATGTTTTTTGATGAAATTGCAAAAAACGTTGACTATTTAGCAACCCATGCACAGGTCTTGAGTGCGCAGCAAGACGTGAAAACTTATATGGATACGACCAGCACCACTCGACTTAATTCGAAAGCAGGAAGTAAAACAGAGCAAGCAGCATATTCGTTATTTGAGCACTTTGGAAATACACACCCTGGTATTGCCTATATCTACATGGGAAATCAGCAAGGTGGTTATATTCAATGGCCTCTAGGTGAAGTGAATGCAAACTACGACCCTAGGCAGCGCCCTTGGTATCAAACGGGACAATCGGGAAATGGCGAGACTATCCGCACTAGTGCCTATTATTGGGCACCGGATGATATGGTGATTGTGTCGACGGTAAAAGCGATAACTGCTAATGGCCAAACCGTGGGTGTCCAAGGCATGGATGTGTCACTGCAAGGGCTGACCAAAATCATCCGCAATATCAAATTGGGTGAGACCGGCTATTTGATGCTAGTAGAAGACACCGGAAATGTGTTAGTCGATGCCAAGTTCTCCGAACATAGATTTAAAAAGCTGGCAGACATAGCAAACGGCCGCTATCGAGAATTGGCTCAAAATAAAGATGGGTTATTTGAGCTCGAAATTAATGGTCAAGACTATTTTGCCAACATCTATACAGCACCAAAACTAGGCTGGAAGTTTATTGGTTTAGTTGAAAAAGGCGAGGTAATGGCAGCAGCCAATGCGATGACGCTGACTATATTGATTTTAAGTGCTGTTCTGATCACCGTATTTCTGTTATTGGCAAGCTATATTTCGAAGTTGATTTCAGCGCCTATTGTAGAAGTAAGTGATGGCTTAACTGAGATTTCTCAAGGCGGTGGTGATTTGACGCAGCGTTTAGACATTAAAGCTCGGGATGAAACGGGCAAACTGGCGACAAGCTTTAATCTTTTTTTAAATCTCATTGCTGAGTTGGTGACGCAAATCAATGAGTGTGCCCAGCAAGTTAACGAAACCTCACGACAAACCGCTTCGCAGTCTGATCAGCTCACGGGCGCTACCAGTCAACAGCAACAAGCGCTTGAAATGGCTGCCACCGCAATTAATGAGATGGCAGCAACCGCAAACGAAGTAGCGGCAAGCTGTGCCAATGCGGCTGAGTTGGCCGGGCAAACTCAGCAAGCATCTGAGCTGGGCCAAAGGGTGATCACAGAGTCTGTCGAGAGTGTTACAACGTTATCTGAAGTGATCAATAAGGCAACCGCGGATATCATGCAGCTCGACACCGAAAGCGAAAATATTATGTCGATACTCAGCGTGATCCGAGGCATAGCGGAACAAACTAATCTTTTAGCATTAAATGCTGCAATTGAGGCGGCACGCGCAGGTGAACATGGTCGTGGTTTTGCTGTCGTAGCCGATGAAGTACGAGCGTTGTCACAGCGTACGTCTGAATCGACGGAAGAAATAGCCTCTCAGCTTGATAAGCTTAGAAAAATGACGGAAATGGTGTCGGGAGAAATGAAGCGCAGCCTAACGCGCACGGAGCAAACGGTTGAGCTGACAAACTCAGCGCAACAACAATTTAGTGAAATTACTCAAGCGATTGTCAATATTAGCGATCTCAACACGCAAATCGCCACCGCAGCTGAAGAGCAGCAACATGTTGCCGAAGATATCAATCGTAACGTGGTGGAAATTAAAAATGCCGCGGATAGTGTGAGTGATATCGCTGTGAATACCAATCAAAATGGCGTGAGATTACATTCATTGTCGAGCACGCTCACAGAGCTGGTGGGCAAATTTAAGGTGTAATTTTAGTCCATTCAAGCTCCATAAACCGTGAGAGCTAGACTCTCATGGTGCTTCTGCACTGATATAATTGAATAAGTTTCAAATTGGATGGATAACAGTTTACTCGTATTATTTAAGTGGTAAGGTAGGCATATCATTGAGTTGACGTAGGAATTACCATGGAATTATCACCTTCAGTTTCAATCGAGCGCACTGAGTCCGGGCTTGAGTATATTTGGGTCAACAGTGCATTGTGCCAAGCGAAGATCTTTTTACAGGGCGCGCAACTGACCGAGTTTACGCCAGCGGGAAAAGGCAATTTAATTTGGGTTTCTGATGCGGAAGATTACCTTGAAGGCAAACCGGTACGCGGTGGTATTCCAATCTGTTGGCCTTGGTTTGGTGTACATAGCAAAGCGGATTGGCCAATTCATGGGGTTGCTCGCAAGCTACTTTGGCGAGCGCACAGCGTCGAAGAAAAAAGCGATGAAATTACCGTTAAACTCACACTACCGATGACTTTAGTTGAAGAGCAGTACTGGCCACACACGTCACAATTAGAGGTCGAGTTTGTGTTATCGGACAAGCTCGAAGTGCGACTGACTAATATCAATACTGGGGATGCACCATTTACGCTAACGCAAGCCCTGCATACGTATTTCCCAACACCGGAGGTCAGCAATACCACGGTTGACGGGTTACAAGGCGCGAAATATATCGAATTTGGTGAAGGTCCATTTGAGCAAACTGAAGTGGTTGGCTTTGCCCGCGAAACCGATATGGTGTACACCCAAGCAAGCCCTGTGCAAACCATCAACACGCCCGCGGGCATTATTGAAGTAAAACGTGAAAACTCAACTTCTTGTGTGCTTTGGAACCCATGGATTGAAAAGTCACAGCGTTTAAGCAACTTTAATGATGATGAATACCACAAGATGTTGTGCTTAGAAGCGTGCAACGTAATGGATGATGCCGTGCAACTTGCACCGGGTGAAAGCCATACCCTAAGTACAATCATCCGTTGGTTATAATTTTATATTCGCGGAGCAGACTATGCTCCGCTGAAACCCGATAACAATAAAAATTCTCCCTATGGAAAAGCCCACAATACTGGTTATCGATGATAACGCCGAAGTACGCCTCAGCGCCGTATTCTTTTTAGAAGATCAAGGTTTCAATGTAATTGAGGCGGCAACCTTAGAGCTTGCCAAGCCTCTGCTCACCGCTAAGCAAGTGTCATTAGCCTTGCTCGATATGAACTTCTCCCGAGATACCACTTCAGGCAATGAAGGGCTAGACTTTTTGCGCTGGCTACGTGACTCCAATCTTAATGTGCCTGTGATCTGTATTACCGGTTGGGGAAATGTCGCGTTGGCGGTGTCTGCAATGCAGCTAGGTGCAAGCGACTTTATCGAAAAACCATGGGACAATCAGCAGCTGCTAGAAGCCGTGCAGCAACAACTCAAAATATCATTAAAGCAAGCGAATATCGTAGCAAAACACAGCGAGCGCGGCGCGTTTCAATGGCGCTCTCAGGCGATGCAATCTTTATATAAGCAGCTTGCTAAAGTAGCAAAAACCGATGCTCGGGTGCTACTTACTGGGCCAAGTGGCGCGGGGAAAAGTCATTTAGCTCAGTGGTTACACCAACAATCTAATCGTTCAGCAGGACCTTGGGTTGAGGTGAATATGGGCGCGGTGCCAGAGTCATTATTCGAAAGTGAGATGTTTGGCCACAGCAAAGGGTCGTTTACGGATGCAAAGCAGCATCGTGTTGGTCGTTTTGCAATGGCAAAACAGGGCACGCTATTTCTGGATGAAGTTGCGACAATTCCACTTCCTTTACAAGCAAAATTACTGCGGGTGTTGGAAAACGGCAGTTATGAAGTTGTGGGTAGCAGTCAGACGCAACAAGCGGATTGCCGGCTTATTTGCGCAACCAACACCAATCTTGACGCCTTAGTGAAAGTCGGTGAGTTCCGAGAAGATTTGTTATATCGCATCAACACGATTGTGATTGAAGTGCCGAGGCTCGCCGAGCGTTTTGGCGATATCGTGCCGTTGGCTGAGTATTTTGTCGCTAAGTTTTGTGCGCAGTATGGTGAGCCAATTCGTGAACTTAGCCCAGCGGTTAAAGCTGCGTTGATTGAATACAATTGGCCTGGCAATGTGCGAGAGTTAAGTCACGTTATGGAGCGTGCCGTGTTAATGGCGGAGGGCTTGCAAATTGAGCTCAGTGATTGCCAACTACGCTTTACCGCTGCACCTAAAGTGACCAGTAATATGCCCAGCAAGACTTTGCAACAAGTGGAGCAAGAAATGGTGGAGCAAGCGATGCAACGCGCTCAAGGTAATGTCGCAGAAGCTGCTAAAATACTTGGGCTCACGGCTTCTTCTCTTTATCGACGTTTGGAAAAGTATGGCCTTAAAACATCTGGCTAGCGCCGAGTGGCGGCTTGGGGCCTACTGTACGCTGTTAACCATTAGCTGTACGGTTGTACTGACTTTGCTGCTTCTGCAACTACAGCTTGAGGTGATGTGGGTTGCCGTCGTATCGGTGAGTGTGTTGGGGTTATTGGGCGGGTTACAAAAAATACTGTTGTCTCACCTTAAACGCATTGCCATGCGTGCTAATTGGCAGCTAGAAGCGATTGCACAAAGTGACTTTACGCAAACCATTAAGCCACATTATACAGCGGGCGTGGTGGCTGAATTTGAACAGCGCTTACTGGCATTGAGTGCACAGCTGCACAGTCAAAAGCGCCGTTATCATAGTCAGCAGTTTATCATTTATCAGCTAATAGACAGCCTTAATACCCCTATTATGATGTTTGACGATAAGCTCAAACTTGCCTACGCCAATGGTGCATTTGAGTCGCTTTATCATCGCCCTTGGTTAGAGTGTAAGGGAATAAGCGCGGCTCAGTTTGGGCTTGTGCAACAAGATAATCACTGGCATTTTGCAGATACAGCGCAGCAATCTCGGTGGCAGCTGCAAAGCAGTGAATTCTTTCAAGAGGGTAAGCAGTTTTCTTTACTGGTTGCACTCGATATCACGAAGGCATTACGTAAAAAGGAGCTGGCTGCTTGGCAACATTTAATCCGAGTAATAAGCCATGAGATCCACAATAGTTTGACGCCCGTAAGCTCCCTAGCGCAAACCTTATTGGCAAGAGCTAAGGACGAAAAAGAGCAGCATGCGCTAAGTGTAATAGGTCAGCGTTGCCAGCATTTACAACAATTTGTGAGCCAATACGCCAAGGTTACGCAAACCCCAAGGCTAGACAGGGAGTCGGTTTCCATCATGCTGTTACTATCCTCTGTTGCTGCGCTATTTGAGGATACCTACATCCAAGTAAACTGCACTGTGAATACGCTCAATCTCGATAAAGCCTTAATTGAGCAAGTGCTGATTAACTTAGTTAAAAATGCCATTGAGGCCAGTGGTGAAAATGCCAAGTTGACGCTACATGCTTATTATCAGCAGCAACAAGTGGTGATTGACGTACGAGACAATGGCCCGGGCTTTGCCAACCTTGAGAACATGCTTACTCCTTTCTATTCCACCAAAGAAGGAGGGCAGGGAATAGGTTTAACCTTTAGTCGCACCATTGTGGAGTTACATGATGGGCAACTTAGTTGTCACAACACGGGCTCAGGAGGATTAATAAAAATTACTTTTCCTTGTTGATAAT
>NZ_JAKEVK010000078.1:0-18923 GCF_022398435.1 Pseudoalteromonas sp. Isolate6
TCTAAATATAAATATGATTTATACACTTCGTTACAAACCACATGCAAAACTGCCCAAAAAGTCCAGTCATCATAGTTACACTGAGGGGAAAACAAACCAATAGCTATTCTTACGTTATTCATCTATATTGGGAACATGCATTTGATGCGAACAATTCTTATGTAGTAGGAGAGCTAACATGGATCCAGTCACACTTATTTTTGATTACCTTTTTACCATCCAAGCGTTTTTATTGATTTTCGTTATTGTGGTACTAAAAGGGAGTATCAAATTTGTCCCGCAGAACCGTGCGTGGATTATTGAACGTTTCGGCAAGTATCAATCCACTAAAGAAGCCGGCCTAAACTTTATTCTGCCATTTATCGACCGCGTAGCGGCCGATAGGAGCTTAAAGGAGCAAGCCGTTGATGTACCATCTCAATCAGCCATAACTAAAGACAATATTTCATTGATTGTTGATGGTGTACTTTATTTTAGAGTGTTAGATCCGTATAAAGCGACTTACGGTGTTGACGATTATATCTTCGCGGTGACTCAGCTCGCGCAAACCACCATGCGTAGCGAACTGGGTAAAATGGAGTTGGATAAAACCTTTGAAGAGCGAGATTTACTTAATACCAACATCGTCGCCGCCATCAACTCAGCTTCTGATCCTTGGGGCATCCAAGTACTGCGCTACGAAATTAAAGACATTGTGCCACCAAACTCTGTAATGGAAGCAATGGAAGCACAAATGAAGGCTGAGCGTGTGAAACGAGCTCAAATACTAGAGTCAGAGGGTGACCGTCAAGCCGCTATCAACGTCGCGGAAGGTAAGAAGCAAGCGCAGGTGCTTGCAGCTGAAGCCGAAAAGGCAGAGCAGATCCTAAGAGCTGAAGGTGAAGCAAAAGCGATTATTGCCGTTGCAGACGCACAAGCCGAAGCCCTTCGTAAAGTCGGTGAAGCCGCAAATACCGAAGAAGGCCAAAAAGCCATCCAGCTTGACTTAGCAACAAAAGCCATAGCAGCAAAAGAAGCGATAGCTAAAGAATCTTCTGTGGTATTGCTACCAGACAATGGCACAGATGCAAGTTCGCTTGTGGCACAAGGCATGTCTATTATTAATACGTTAAATAAAAAGCAAGGGTAACGCCTATGGCCTTTTTACTTGAGCATTTAGCACAAACCTTAGTAGTACTAGGAATTGCTTGCCTAATTGTTGAGGTTGCTGTGCTTGGTTTTGCCACCTTTGTACTGTTCTTTTTAGGTCTGTCTCTGGTGATAAGTGGCGGCTTAATGTATGCAGGTATGCTTGACCAAACTTGGCTGACTGCACTTTGGTTTAATGCATTAGTCACGACATTACTGGCTGTGTTTTTATGGAAACCACTAAGACGCATGCAAGATGTCACAGACGACAAAGAAGTAACCAGTGATTTTGCTGAGCTTACCTTTACGCTGGAAAAAGACTTGAATGCAGAAAGTCGTATTTTTCATACCTATTCTGGTATTGCGTGGCAACTAAAAAGTAAACAACCTATTACTGCAGGAACGCAAGTCAAAGTAGTTAAAAAAGAGGTTGGAGCGTTTTGGGTAGAACCAAATTAGGCTTGTCTATGAATTAAGGATTAAGCTAATACCTGTTAGTCTTAATTCTTGCTCTATTTAAAGGAGCAAGTCTGACGCTAACTGCATTAAATTTTTTATTTAGAACAGCTAAATAGCAAAATTTTTCCTTGCCTACATGGATGTAAGCAAGCAAATTCACCTCCAATAGCTGACTATTGGAGGTGAATTCAATGCTGTTAGCGCTAGAACTGGCTGCTAGTAAGGCATCAATCATTCGCAGATCGGGTTAGTTAAGCCTTGGTACTTATATCGCTTTCTATCTAAAATCTTCTGTGGTTTTTTGCAGCTCGGTCATTGAATTGCATAGTGATTTTCAGAAATTTATTTCGCTCTTCTACTACGTGAATATCCATTCCCGTCCTATACTGAAACCCATAGGTAAATATGTATACCACGCTTGAAGCCGCATACTAGGATGGACATGGTAAGTAAAACTGAGCTCGAATTAGAGAAAGAAATTCAAAGTCTGAAATCTCAATTAGCGGAAGCATCTTTTGAACGTGACAAGTATAAAAAGCTGTTCGAGGCGTCAGGCGACGCGCTATCCATTTTAGACATAAATACGGGTAAATTTACTGAATGTAATCAAGCAGCCGTTCGACTACACGGCATCGAAAGTAAAAGTAAATTTCTAACACTAACTCCTGCCGACATTTCCCCTGAATATCAACCATGCGGCCGAGCTTCAGAAGAGCTAGCTATGGAGCACGTAAACAAATCTCTGACTGAAGGTCCTCAGCTTTTTCCGTGGAGCCACTCCAACACTCAAGGCGAAACGTTCCCTTGTCTAATATCATTGACGGCAGTGCAAATCCAAGGAAAGCAGCTCGTCGTAGCAATAGGTAGGGACATATCGGAACTACACAGCGCGAAAGAGCAACTGAAAAAAGCAAATACTAATATTAAGCGTTACAAAGCTGCGTATCAAAAAGAGAAAATGAAGTTTGAGCGCTTTGTCAACGCAGCTCCAATTGGTATCGCTGTTAATTCGTTGAAAGATGGGGCTTTCCACTATGTAAATGATGAGTTCAGTAAAATGACTGGATATTCAGTAGACGAACTAAACAATATTGATTACTGGAAGATAACACCTCCTAAATACCAAGAAGAAGAACAAAAACAACTTATTAACCTTAAGGCGCAAGGAAGGTACGGACCATATAAAAAGGAATATATCCATAAAAGCGGACATACCTTTCATGTCCTCCTATCTGGTATTAAAGTCACCGACGATAATAACGAAGATTTTATTTGGTCAGTCATTCAAGATATATCTCGTCAAAAAGAAACCGAGGAGCAACTTAAAAATGCGAGAAACCAAGCAGATTCTTTAGCGCTCAGAATGCAGCTTGCGAATAACTCTGCCCAAATCGGCGTTTGGGAGTGGGACTTAGTTACAAGTGAGCTCATCTGGGACGAGCTGATGTTTAAGCTCTATGGCATATCAGAATCACAATTTACACAAGTCTATGATGCTTGGGCGAGTGCCGTACACCCTGATGATATAGAATTTGCAAGTGCACAGCTGCAAGCTGCAATTGATGGTACCGGCGTTTATGAACCAGAGTTCAGAGTTGTACACCCAAACGGTGAAGTGAGAACAATTAAAGCCAGTGCAGAGGTTATTCGAAGCAATGGCAAAGCAATAAAAGTTGTTGGGGTAAATTATGATGTTACCGAAAAAATTGAAGCAATAAGAATATCTGAAACGGCTAGACTAGCAGCAGAACATTCCTCTAAAGCAAAAAGTGACTTCCTAGCCAATATGAGTCATGAAATTCGTACACCAATGAATGCTATTTTAGGGGGGTTACAATTGCTAGAAAACGCTAATTTAGAGCCCGATTTAGGGAAAGTTTTAGCTAACGCCGTATTTTCTGCCAAGAGTTTGCTTACAATCATCAACGATATCTTGGATTATTCAAAAATTGAATCCAATAAAATTGAGTTAGAAAGTACCGAAATTTCAATTTTAGATATTTTGGACTCTGTTAAATATGACCTAGATGCATTAGTCAGTAACAAAGGTATAGACTTTGTCATATCAGCAGATGATAGCTTCGAAGACGGATGGATTGGTGATTTAGTGCGCGTAAAGCAGATAATACTAAATTTAGCATCTAACGCTGTTAAATTCACCAACAAAGGGGAAGTTAAAATAATTGCCAGCTGCCAATCATATAACAATGAAAAAGCGATTTATTTAAGTGTTCAAGACTCTGGTATCGGAATGGATGAGGATGCGCAAAAACGTATTTTTGAGCGTTTTTCACAAGCTGACACATCAACTACTAGGGAATACGGTGGTACGGGACTGGGAATGTCAATTACTGTAAGTCTTATTAAGTTGATGAATGGAAAAATAAACTTATTTAGCGAAGCTGGTAAAGGAACTACAGTTAATATTATCCTACCGTTAGACAAGATAAAAACGCAATCTAAACCTGTACGCACAAAATCATTTACACCACCTAATCTAAAACACACTCGTATTTTGATTGCCGAAGACAATAAGATTAATCAAATTCTTATCAAAACAATGCTTAAAGAGACAAATGCAACAGCTGTCGTTGTCGACAATGGTCGGCTTGCAATCGAAGCTCTAAAAGAGCAGGCATTTGATTTAGTATTAATGGATATACACATGCCTTTTATGGATGGGGTTGACGCGATAAAAGCTATCAGAAATGAGGGAAATCCGATCCCTGTTATCGCTCTCACTGCGAACGTTATGGTTGAAGATGTTAAGCACTACTTAGAAATAGGCTTTGATGCGCATATAGCAAAACCAATTGAGCTGCCTATTTTGTATGGCGCTTTAGCAAGCTTTGTAAAATAGATAATTTCGAGAAATAATAAGTCTCTATTCTGAATTAGTTCTGACCAGACCTGACATTTCGATTTGAAAAATTGAGAGTTACCCGTTTTGATAAAGGTGTCGAATCTTTGTTCAAAACAACTAAGGAGTAACTCTCATGTTACATACTAACAATCCAATCATTAAACACAAAGCTGGTTTGCTCAATCTAGCTGAAGAGCTTGGAAACGTATCTAAAGCCTGCAAAATGATGGGGGTTTCGCGAGATACGTTTTATCGTTATCAAGAGCTCGTTGATGAAGGCGGTATTGATGCACTCATCGGTAAATCGCGTAGAACACCAAACCTGAAGAACCGTGTAGATGAAGAGACTGAAAACGCAGTTTGCACCTATGCGATTGAATTTCCGGCTCACGGGCAAGTCAGAGCCAGCAATGAGTTAAGAAAACAAGGCGTATTTGTTTCTGCCAGTGGTGTGCGGTCTGTTTGGTTGCGCCATGACTTGGAAAACTTTAAAAAGCGTCTGAAAGCGCTAGAGGCTAAAGTTGCGCAAGAAGGTCTCATTCTCACAGAGTCCCAAGTAACAGCTCTTGAGAAGAAAAAACAGGACGATGAAGCCTGCGGCGAAATTGAGACTGAGCACCCAGGATATCTTGGTTCACAGGATACTTTTTATGTTGGAAACCTAAAGGGAGTTGGCCGTATATATCAGCAAACTTTTGTTGATACATATTGCAAAGTTGCGTTTGCAAAGCTCTACACCACTAAAACACCGATCACAGCAGCAGAGCTACTGAATGATAGAGTTTTGCCTTACTTTAAGCAGCACGAACTACCTATGCTACGGATCCTCACTGATCGTGGAACTGAGTACTGCGGTAAGGTTGAACACCATGATTATCAGCTTTATCTAGCGGTCAACGACATAGACCATACCAAAACCAAGGCAATGTCGCCGCAGACAAACGGTATCTGCGAACGCTTCCACAAAACGATACTTCAAGAGTTTTATCAAGTGACATTTCGCAAAAAGTTATACAGCTCTCTGGAAGAGCTCCAAAAGGATCTGGACGAGTGGATAAATTACTACAATAATGACCGAACTCATCAAGGAAAAAAATGCTGTGGTAGAACGCCATTTGAAACATTATTAGATGGGAAATCGATCTGGGTTGAAAAGAATTTAGCCCAAATCTAGGCTGACAGTCACCGATTGAAAAACGGGTAACTGTCAGGTCAAGTCTGAGCTAGTACATCTATTCGAATATGGATGAGCACTCCTGCACTAGTTGACACTGAGTTATGAACACCCTCAATAAATTTAAGCAGAGCCTGATTGACTTGGGGAATGCGTCACTCCGGGCTTTTCTATCGCTCTAGATATTGCTTCTACAAACGCTTGGTAATCAATAGGCTTTGATATAAAAGCGTTCATTCCGACTTCAAAACATCGTTTTTTGTCCTGCTCAAGTACATTTGCAGTCAATGCTATTATCGGAATATCTGGGTAGTTTCTTAACTTACGGATATGTTGAGCAGCTGTAGGACCATCCATTTTTGGCATTTGCATGTCCATTAAGATCAACGCAAAGTCCTGCTCTTCACAAAGCTGTACAGCCTCAAGCCCATTTTCAGCAAGAGTAATATTTACCAGCCCTAAATCCTTTAACATTGACTTAGTAACAATTTGATTGACCTTGTTGTCTTCGACTAAAAGCACTTCTATGTTTTCAGTAACATTACGACTAAGTTTTTGATATTTAGGCGCCTCTTTTTTATCGACTCCCTTTGACACTGGAAGTGTAATTGTGAAGCTAAACGTTGAGCCCTCTCCCACACGACTTTCCACTTCCAGTTTAGAGTCCATTAAATCTAGTAGCTTATTTGAAATGGTTAGGCCTAACCCAGTACCGCCAAATCGACGAGTTATTGATGTATCGGCTTGGGAAAACGCTTCAAATAGCTTTTCTATTCTGTCTTGTGGAATACCTATACCTGTATCGCTTACACTAAACTTTAATGTTGCGTTGCTTGCATCTTGCTTTTGAAGATCCACTCGCAACTTCACTGTTCCCTGCTCAGTAAACTTTATCGCATTACTAAGTAAATTGAGCAGCACCTGTTTAAGCCGGATGACATCCCCATCAAAAACACGTAAGTTGGCAGGCACCGTATTCATGATTGTTAGCTCCGCCGAAGACGACTTATTCAGCGTTTTTCCTGTCTGCTCAAGTTCATATAAAAGTTTCTCTATCTCAAATGGTTGCGACTCAAGCTCAATTTTCCCAGCCTCAATTTTACTTAAATCAAGAATATCATTTAAGATAACCAATAGACTTTTTCCCGAAGAGTCCACCAGTTCAAGCATGTCCATTTGATTTTTGTTCAGACCCGTGTTTCTTAGCTGCCTTACCATGCCTAAGATACCATTCATTGGTGTGCGGATCTCATGGCTCATATTCGCTAAGAAATCAGATTTTATTTTCGACGTGTGTTCAGCGACCCGCTTCGCTTCGATAAGCGCTTCACTTAACAATTTAAACTGATTTGCAGCATTAGCTAACGTACCAATTTCATCTTTTCGATCAAGATCCTTTATCTCATCCGATAAGTCACCTTCAATACAATGTTGAAAATTCTTAGTAAGGCGCTTAATTGAACGGATAATATGAAAGTGAAAGAATAAAACAAAAAATACTAAAAAGAGTATCCCCACAACCATCGCTGATTTTATCATTCTGTCGAATTCTAAGATCTTTGCCTCTGCAGCGTTTCGTATATTATCCAGCCTAGTTAAGGAGTCGGCTCTTAATTTATCTACCAAATTTGAGAACTCTACTGCATCACCAGCCATTACAACGTTAACTAAAGTTAAATAGTTTCTATTTGCTTGAATACTGCCGTTAAATACATCGCGGAATCGGTGGGATAACGCCTGTAATTTAGCCACGTTTTCATCACTCAACTCTTTACCTATCAGTAGCCTGCGATCTATCTCTGCCAAACCATCAAACACTGCTTTTTTCTTCTTGTAATCTTTCTGTGTTAAGTACAGATTTGCATCTCGGTAAAGTGTCATCCATAAATCCAATATCTGATATATCGTGATCTTCTTTTGACTGATGTCATCACCAGCTAACTGTGGTCTTAAATAAGCTTCAGCTTTTGTAAACACCTCTGGTAACTGAGTTTCAAGCAGATGCTTTCTTTCTTGATAACGCTGCATAAGCACACTTAAGTTACTACCATACCTATTTACAATTTCTAGCAGAAAATCTATGAGCCGCTTTTCTTCTTCACTTGGTACCTTTGCCTGTATTTCTGTGAGCTTTATCGTAATTTTCGCATGATTGCTCACGACCTTTTCATAGATAGCGGAACTACCAGAACTGCTGAACACAGAAATATCACGCTGCAATTCAACAATCTCTTTGTTGATCTTAAGTACTGATACTGAGTTTTTAGATACATTCAACGTGCTCGTTAACGTATTATCAACAACCTCCACGTGTGAGCTCAGAAATAGATAGACAGCAGTAAGACTTGCAGCGAAAGCAAGCAAAACCAGTAGAATTTTGCTTGAAAGCGATCTTATTGAAAATATTGGCATGCCTCAGCCTTATGCGTTTAGTAATTCGTACCAGCGATCTAAACTATAATCATAATTTTCCATAACGGTATTCCATACAGCTATGTTAGAAAAGCGTTTGACATAACTTCCACCGTCGCGTAATTCTCCTGTATTTACAACAACTTTGCCATCTGTACCTTTTAAAATTGTCGCTGCAGGCTTACCGTCATACCAATAATCCCATTCAGCCTCAGACATTAGTGGTCTGCTACGCTCTGGGTTTGAGATATAATATCCTTGTCGAGCGATAAATGCGCCAGGGTATCCTGAAAGCCACCAATTCATATAGTCGTAAGCTGCATCTTTAACATGGCCACGAGCCTGAGATGACAGGCACATAACACCGTGCCATGCCCTATAGCCCTCTTTCGGTGAGGCATATGTGATCGGTAACCCTTGCCCTCTGCAGGCACTTACCCCAGGTGAAAACATACTTTGAATGTGAACTCTCTTCTCCAACATAAATTGCACAGATTGTGGAACCGAAGTCCAAAACCCAGAGAAGTGCCCTTTGCGCTTCTTCATTAATAAAATTGTGAAAAGCTTGTCTATTTCGTCAATAGTCATATTTCCAATATCTTTGAAAGAGGCCAGACCCCTTGCTTGCGCGGCGAGCGCCAAATCAAAGATCCCTATTGTTGGTGCATTCACTATTGCTGTTTTTCCCGCATTAGATTCATCCAATAGCCAACCCCAAGATTCACTTTCATAAGGGCTCCCCTGTTTTATAAAATCGGTGTTGTAACCAAAGGAATCAACATTGTGTACGTACGGAAGAAAGCTAATTTTTTTTGTTACGTCGCTTGCAAGCGTCCCGTCATCTTGAACATACAGCAGCTTGTTGGGTGCATCACCTGCCCCCACCTTAGCAGAGGGGATAAGTTTCCCCGTCTTTGTAAGTGGGTTTATTTCATGCCAGTGGGTAAGCCTTTCAATATCTATAGGCTGAATCGCTTTTGCTTGCCAAAGTATGTTTATAGAATCTGACCACTGTTCGTAAAGGTCAAATGCGGCAGGATTTGCAGCAGCTTTTTGCAGAACTGCAGCACTGCCCATTGGATAGAATTGAATATCGATTCCCAACTCTTTCATCGCACGCTGACGCAGAGGCTCTTGTAACGTGACATGTGTCCCCATTACACGGAGGGTTGTCCTGTTTCTTGCGAACACATAAGGAGCTTTAATGAGCGCAGCAGATAACGCCAGCCCTATACCCGCTTTGCTTAAAAACTCTCTTCTTCCATTTTTATTCATAACAGTTAAACGGTTTATATAACTTGTTAGTAAATATAGTTTATGATCACGGTAACCGTGGGCAATATCGTAACTTTGTTAAAATACCACTCATGCCCGACTACATTGTGAATAGCTACGAGTGTCTCAACACAAGGCGTGTAAAGAAGAAGCAGAGCTTGCTGACTATCCAGTCGCTATCACCAAAAATCTCCAATTAACATACAAAGTGCTTTGTCATAGAAAATAGTAAAGAGATCAACAAGCAATATCCTAAGATGCCCACTGCGCTTTTATTAACAGATTCATAGTTGCACGAACACACTGTAATCGTTAATTCATTGGTTTTCCTATAAAAAGGTAACGCATGAAAAAGTAATGAGTTGATTTCCTTCCGGTCCTAAACTCAGTTAAAAAATAAAACACGTTGACATATGAAAAATCACATATATCATATTTCACATATATGATTTAAGAGATATGATTCATGAATCCGTTACAGTTTTTCAAATGCCTGTCCGATGACACCCGACTGAAATCAGTTCTAATTATCAATCAACTTGAAGAAGCATGTGTTTGCGACCTTATGGCAGGACTTGAGTTAGATCAGCCCAAAGTCTCACGCCACCTCGCAGAATTGCGAAAATGTAATATTTTACGGGATGAACGCCGAGGAAAATGGGTGTACTACCGGCTTCATGAAGATCTCCCCTTATGGACAAAGGAGGTTATTAATCAAACCGTTGCCCACAATCATAGTTATTTTGCTGAGGCGTTAGCAAAACTAAATGCATCAAAAGCTCAAGCATCGTCTTGTTAGTAGCAAATAAAGACTATGAAAGTTACTTCTTTCAGCAACTATGGTGTTAACGAATAGCCAGACAAGCTTAGTTTGGTGGGTAGGATTAGCAAATGGCTTACGATGACGTATATGCATCTCTCCTGCTCTACTTTGAGCTAAATAAACGAGATTAGGAGCACAATACATTATGTTTCAGGACAACACACTACCGAACATTGATAAATCACAGTTTGATATTCCAGCATTAGACAAGTGCCTTAGCAACCAAAAAAAACATGCTCCCCGCATACTTTTGCTATACGGTTCACTGCGAGAGCGTTCGTTTAGCCGCTTGGTTATTGAAGAGAGTGCTCGCCTGCTTACACACATGGGAGCCGAGGTAAAAATCTTTGATCCTGAAGGTCTACCACAAACTGACACAGGTGATGAGAATCATCCCAAGGTTCAAGAGCTTAGAGAGCTCATGATATGGTCAGAAGGACAAGTATGGTGTTCACCAGAACGGCATGGCTCAATCACAAGTGTTTTTAAAAGTCAGCTTGACTGGATCCCTCTGAGTATAGGTGCCGTACGCCCAACCCAGGGGAAAACATTAGCTGTTATGCAGGTATGCGGTGGCTCTCAGTCATTTAATGTGGTGAATCAGTTAAGGGTTCTTGGTCGTTGGATGCGCATGGTCACCATTCCTAACCAATCCAGCGTGGCAAAAGCCTTTCTTGAGTTTGATGAAAATGATCGGATGAAGCCATCTTCTTATTACAACCGAATTGTCGATGTAATGGAGGAGTTGATAAAGTTCACGTTATTACTTCGCGATAATAAGGACTACTTCGTCAACCGCTATTCAGAACGCGTTGAATCCGCAGAGCAATTAAGTCAGCGCGTTAACCAAGGTGATATCTAAGGAGGTAACATGGGCTTATTCGAACGCTATTTGTCGGTGTGGGTAGGTATCGCCATTGTGGTAGGTATCTTATTTGGAAGTATTGTACCGGATGCATTTGCTATTATAGCTGGTATTGAATATGCGCACGTCAACTTAGTTATTGCGGTGCTTATTTGGTTAATGATTTACCCCATGATGGTGCAAATTGACTTTTCTTCACTGAAAGATGTAGGTAAAAAACCCAAAGGCCTCGCCCTCACACTGATCATTAATTGGCTAATAAAACCATTTACCATGGCATTTCTTGGCTGGCTATTCTTTAAGGGGATATTTGCTGATTGGGTAGACCCACAAACAGCAACAGAATATATCGCAGGCATGATACTGCTGGGTGTTGCACCATGCACAGCGATGGTGTTTGTCTGGAGTCAACTCACTAAAGGCGACGCAAACTACACGCTAGTGCAAGTATCGGTCAATGATATTATTATGATATTTGCTTTTGCGCCTATCGCAGGCTTTTTACTAGGCGTGACTGATATTACAGTCCCTTGGACAACACTATTTCTGTCTGTCGTCCTCTACGTGCTAATTCCTCTGGTGATTGGTGCAATCACTCGAAAGAAGCTCGACGACGCAAATGACCACTCTCGATTAAAGCAATTTTTAGCAACTATGAAACCTTGGTCAATCGTTGGCTTATTGGCAACTGTTGTGTTGTTGTTCGGATTTCAATCAAAGACTATTTTGGACAAACCACAAGCAATTATACTCATCGCCATTCCTTTACTTATTCAAACCTACGGTATATTTGCTATTGCTTATTTTATGGCAAAACAAATGAAGCTGCCACATAGCATAGCTGCACCTGCTTGCATGATAGGCACATCTAATTTTTTTGAGTTAGCAGTAGCCGTTGCAATTTCGGTTTTTGGGCTAAATTCAGGTGCAGCATTAGCCACAGTTGTTGGAGTTTTAGTCGAAGTTCCCGTCATGCTTTCACTGGTGTGGCTTGCAAACCATACGCGACATTGGTTCACAGAGTAAACGCTCAATGATACCAATTTACACATCCCTATTTGCTGCAAGCTGAGTCTAAATTGGGTGGTAATTAACTTTAATTTTTATGAAAAAGGTTGAGTTATGATAGTCATTCACCACAACCCAGACTGTGGTACTTCAAGGAACGTATTAAAGATTATTCGAGATGCTGGGTATACGCCAATTATCGTTGAATACTTAAAGGAAGGATGGACACGTAACCAGCTTTTAGGACTTTTCGCTGCGGCCGATATTTCACCGCGTGAAGCACTAAGAGTAACAAAATCTCCAGCTCGCAAGCTTGGGCTGCTTGAGGCTGGAGTATCGGATGAAGCCCTAATAACAGCCATGCTTAAGTATCCGGTACTAGTAAACCGGCCAATCGTCTGCTCACCTAAAGGCGTGAAGTTATGTCGACCAAGCGAATCGGTGTTAGCGTTACTCGATAAATGGCCTATGGGTCCGTATTTTAAGGAAGATGGCGAGCAAGTTTTGGACGAATATGGCGCGCTAAAAACAAAGGCGTTATAGGCTCCTGTCAGCACAAGCTAGGGTGTTAGCAACACTAAGTGTAATGGTAATTATCGAAGAGCTGCTTCGTATATGAACTTGGCAGCCAATTTTTCTTGGCACTGTTAATAATGTACAGTATCCAAAAACAACTTTTTACCTTAAATCCCTTTTCGTCTTGTACCTTCTCGGTTTACTCTACCCCTAACAATCACTACACTCAAATTCAGGTACAAGGTTAAACACCTCTAAACCATGAGTAGAAAACAATAAAAACAAGGGATTACAATTAATAATGATCAGGGTCGAAAACTTAAGCCGCGTTTACGGAAGCGGAGAAACCCAAGTGCACGCACTAAAATCCGTTTCTCTAGCAGTAATGGAAGGTGAATTTGTTGCAGTGATGGGATCATCTGGCTCTGGAAAGTCTACATTAATGAATATCCTTGGTTGCTTAGACTCTCCAACCTCTGGTGCTTACTATCTTGCAGACCAGGAAATTCAAGCGGTGGAAGATGAAGCATTGTCACAAATTAGAAATCAAAAAATTGGCTTTATCTTTCAAACATTCCATCTACTTACCCGCCTGACCGCACTAGAAAATGTCATCTTACCGCTAAGGTACACTGACACTTCCCCATCAGAGGCAAAAAGTCGCGGGCTTGCCATGCTAAAAAAGGTAGACCTTGATAGCAGAGCACATCACAAACCCTTCGAAATGTCTGGAGGACAACGCCAACGAGTTGCTATTGCTCGGGCTCTTATCAATGAGCCGAAAGTTATTTTTGCCGATGAACCAACCGGTAACTTAGATAGTAAAACCTCGCATGAAATCATGGAATTACTATGTCTACTACACCAGCAAGGCCACACTATTGTAATGGTAACGCATGAAGACGATATTGCGGCATATGCCGAGCGTATCATCAGAATGAAAGATGGCGAGAAAGTGGAGGATAGCCAATGCGCAGTTATATTATAAGCATCGCCCTACTCACCTCTTTGCAGGCTTTTGCCAAACCAATTATCGTCTCAGGTGTTATTAAAGCAGGTGAAACGCAGGTCTTTCACGCACCGATGAGTGACTCTTGGAAGACTCAAATCCAGTGGATGCTGCCCGAGGGAGAAGTTGCCAACAAAGGTGATATTGTGGTTGTCTACGATTCTGGCTCTATCGCGACCTCAATCGACCAAGATAAAGTTGCACTTGATGCTGCAAAAGATGAGTACAAACGAATTGAGCAAGACGGCGCCCAAAAGATACTCGAAGCTCAGTTCCAGTTGAAAAAAACCACTTTGCTCGTTGAAAGAGCCAAAATTGATGCAAACGTGCCAAAAGCCAATATCAGCACCTACGACTACGAGCAACATCAGCTGACATTAGAAAAGGCGATTATCGAAAACCACAAAGCTGAAGTAAGTTTAAGCAAGGCCGAAACTGAAGCAAAAGCAAATACTCAGAAACAGCGACTGGAAATAAAGCGGTTAGAAGCAAGCCTCACACACAACCAAGAGCAGCTGGAAAAAATGAGTCTAACGGCCAGTAATAGCGGCCCTATTCTGTATGCTGAACACCCTTGGAATGGCAACAAGTTGTTTGCTGGCGCAACAGTACAACCGGGTTGGAAAGTAGCTGAAATCCCTTCTACAGCGGGTCTGTATCTAGAAGCATGGATCCATGAAGTAGATGCTATTGGTATTAAAGAGGGTCAAATCGCCGATTTAAAATTTGACGCCTTTCGCTCCTCATCAACGCCTAGTACCCTCATTGAGCTATCAACACAGCCTGAAAAGCGCCAAGATTGGGGCCAAGGTATGTATTACCGAGCTAAATTCACATTTAACACCGATTTGCCACTACTACCAGGCATGAGCGGAAGCATCACTTTGCCAGGAGAGAAAAATGAAAGTTAAGTTGCTGGCAGTCATCATTCCACTCTATTTACTTGGCTGTAGCCAAGCCCCCCGCGATGTACATATCGTAAAGGCACAGCCAATCACTATCACAGTAGAAGCGAATGGTGAATTAGAGTCAAAAAGTCGCGCTTTGATAGCCCCTCCTTCAATCAAGCGTATGTGGCAGTACAAGGTTAAACAGTTAATGCCTGAAAACACCTCGGTTCAGAAAGGCCAAATCGTCGTATCGTTTGACGATCAAACCGTAAGAGATCGCTTGATGGAGTACAATTCGAAGTTAAGCCAAGCGAAAAAAGAGCTAGAAAATAAACAAGCTCAAGTCGAGAAGCAAGAAGAAGAATACAAACTCGCACTCGCTGAAGCAAAAATGAACTTCGATAAGGCAAAACGACGCGCAGAAATAGTAGATAACTCACGCTCAGACAACGACCGAAAAAAGGCGCAAATCGACTTCACCATTGCCACTAATGATTTAGAGCTTGCCCACAGTAAACTCGCTTTTCATCTAAACAACAAAGAGCTGAGTATCCAAATGGCAAGAAGTAAGGTTGCACGAATGGATGCTGAAGTGAAAGAACTAAAACGTGACATAGCGCGTTTACAAGTAAAAGCGCCAATGGATGGGTTAGTTGCATATCGCGCAAACTGGGAAGGTGAAAAGCCCAGTGTTGGCGAGTCCATGCAGTTTGGTCAACCTGTTGTTGAGCTATCAGTTATTGAACAAATGCAGGTAAAAGCACAAATTAAAGAAGCCGATTTTGGACGGATAAAATTGGGACAAGCAGTAAAAGTTACCATAGACAGTGCCGATGGATATGTTGTCGGTGGGACACTCATTGAAATAGGAAAAGCCTTTAGGGAAAAGTCACATCAAGATAAAAGCCGCATTGTTGATGCCATTATTGAGCTCGACAAAATCGATACTGAAAAGCTGCGACCGGGATTGACCGCTCGTGTAGAGATAGTGACAGCACAACTCGATAACGCCTTGACCGTGCCATTAAACGCATTAAGACAAAGTGCGGATAAAGTGTTTATAGACACAAATAGCGGAGAAAAAGAAGTCACCGTCTCTTATACCACACCGACGCTTGCCATCGTTACTTCTGGCATTAGTCAAGGAACGGAGGTAAAGCTATGAGAAAAACATTACTCGCAATCATTGTCCCACTATGGTTACTTGGCTGCCAAGAAGCACCTGAGCAGCCAGCGCAACTACTATATACCGTAGAGCCTAAGCCATTTTCGATCACAGTGGATGCAGAAGGCGAATTAGAAGCCAAAAGTGAAACCGTCATATCCGCGCCAACCTCCGCGAGAGGGGCTCAGACGCTCGCATGGATCATGCCTGAGTACACTCAGGTGAAAAAAGGCGATGTTATTGCCCGCTTCGATGGCAGTCAATTAGAAAGACGAAAACGCTTTAGTGAATTCGACAAAGGCAAAGTCGCACAAGATATCACTGTCACCGATAGTGATTTAACCACGAGAAAGTCCCATTTGGATAGCGACAAGGTTATCGTCAGTGAGGAGAAACACTTTGCCGAGACCTTTTCAGTTGACGATGAACGGATCCGCTCAAAGCTCGACATTTTAGATCAAATGCAAAATGTTGAATATCTCAATGCAAAAGAAGCTTATTTTGGCTGGCAGACAGAGCAGTTTTCATCTTCTGCCCTTGGAGAAATGGAATTGTTAAAGCTGCAGTCAAAACAACACGAAAGCAAAATTGCGATGTACAACGCAAACTTAGACGCGCTTGAAGTCATCGCGCCACATGATGGCTTACTTACCCTCAGTGCCGATTGGCGTGGAGAAAAACCCAAATCAGGCCAAGCGCTATGGCCTGGGCAAAAGATCGGGGGGTTACCAGACATTTCATCCCTACAAGCTAAGCTTTTCGTGCATGAAAAAGAAGCACTTGGCCTTGCGATTGGCCAAAAGGTTGAGTTTACTCTGCTCTCCAATAGCGATGAGCGCTTTGATGGTAAAGTCACGAAGGTATCACCTTACCCACAATCTATTCGCCGTGGAGATCCACAAAAATACTATGAGATCATCGCGAGTCTTGATAAGACTCCAGCCCACTTCAAGCCTGGCAATAAAGTACTCGCTACAGTACTTGTCCAAGAAAATAAACAAGCCTTACTCGTGCCTAAACATAGCGTGATCAATGAGAACAACGCATTTTTTGTTCAAGTTAAAGACGGTAGCCAGTTTAAACGCGTAAAAGTGGAATTAGGCCAAAGCAACCTAAGCCATACTGAAGTACTGGCAGGCTTGTCTCCCAAGCAACAAATTGCACTCGTCGCGAATAAGGAACTGTAATGAAATATTTGGATTTATTTACCGACGCCATTGCACAACTAAAGCAGCATAAGCTCAGAACTCTATTGACCTTGCTCGGGATGATTTTCGGTGTGGGTGCCGTTATTGCAATGTTAAACATCGGTGAAGGTGCTGAACGTGAAGCGCTCAAAATGATCGATTCTATGGGGATCAATAATGTTATTGTCAGTGCCAAGGACATTGAAGATAATGACCTAAAGGAACAACGAAAATACTCGCAAGGTCTTAATCTATTAGACGGCCAAGTGATTGTCGACGCCCTGCCCTTTGTGACCGACTTTTCGGCTGAACGACTGGTGGATACCTACCAGATATTTAGCGAATTCGGCAGCTTCGAAGGAGAAGCTGCGGGCGTAACAGCAAACTATTTTAGCCTTGCGCATTATGAACTCGCAGCGGGTCGCCTGCTAAATGCTGAAGATAGCAAGGAATATCGGCAGGTTGCGTTGCTCGGCGCAAATACCGCAAAAACCCTCTTTCCCCTCGGGAGCGCTGTTGGTCAACAAGTAAAAATCAATCATTTATGGTTTGAGGTGGTTGGCATTTTGCAAGCACCGCACCTGAACAAAAAGGAGTTTCAAGGCGTTGCATTAGGAGGCGAGCAAAGCCGTATCTTTGTTCCGCTAACGACCGCCATTCATCGCTTTAATAAGGGATTACTTGAGCCTGAAGTTACCGAACTGAAACTTGCCATCGACAAATCTCAGAGTCCAATTTTGGCATCTCAAGCTATCACTAACATTTTAACTAACCGCCATAGCGATATCGATGACTACAGACTGACTATTCCCGCTGCTTTGCTTGCTCAGCAAAAGCAAACGCAGGCCATTTTTAATATGGTGATGTCTTGCGTTGCGGGTATATCACTCCTTGTTGGTGGTATTGGTATTATGAATATCATGCTCGCAACCGTACTTGAACGAACCAAAGAAATTGGTCTATTACGAGCAATAGGCGCCACTCGGAAAAATATTCAAGTCCAGTTTATTACTGAGAGCTTTACCATCTCGATATTAGGCGGATTACTCGGTGTGGTGTTTGGTATTTTACTTTCAGAGATAATTGCATTTTACTCAAACTGGGCGGTGTCTTGGTCTTTAAACGCGATTTTCCTATCTTTTAGTATTTGTGCCCTAGTCGGTTTAACATTTGGAGTATATCCGGCCATCAAAGCTTCAAAGCTTGACCCAATCGAAGCACTGCAAAGTGACTAATCAACCTGGAGGATAGTGTTGCCCCTCCTTTATTTTAAACCTAAATGACTTTTTCTCATGCTGTTTTATGAACAAAGTCATTATATAGCATGCTTTTTGTTGGACTTTTTTTCGTCACAAGGTAAACTTTTATCCGATTTAACTCAAAAATAACAGGAAGCATTATTGGAGCACTGAATGCTCGTATGATTTGTGTTGGTTTTCGGCTTAATAAATAGTTAACTAGTTAAGCTTTGCAAAAATCGCTGACACAGTAAAATGCTGCTGAGAATGGAACTTCAAGGACAAATAATGAAAAAAGTAACGCTTATCGCGCTTTCTCTCGCCTCTCTCACTGCTTGTAAAAGTAATGATATCAACCGCGTCGTGAATGATGGTGTAGACGGTGCTATTAATGGTATTTTTGGCAGTTCAGGAACCGTTGTTTCAGCAACGAGTAGTGGTTCTAGTAATGATTATTCTGTCAACAAAGAAAAAGTGTGGCCTCATCAAGCGACCAAAACGGCTCGAGACTATGGCTCATTTGCATTTGTAAAAACGGCAAAAAATCCAAGTGGAAAAACCAGACTTAAGTTTAACGAATGCAAACATCCGCGAATTGGCAAAATAAAGTGCGAAGGCTATCTATACGAAGTTTCCCCTGAAGGTTGGTTAGTAGAAGGCGATTCGATCCACTTTGGTACACATTACTATACAGATATTGTTATCCCTGCTGGACAGTATTACATAAAAATAAAAGGTGAAGATGTGGGTAAAGAAGTCTATGCGACCGGAACCATAGAAATTGCACCATTTGAAACTAACTACATAAACGTTACTGTTCAATAACGTAACAAAAAGTACCTAGCGAGATGAACCCCGTTAGGTACTTTTTACTAGAAAAGTTATCTTGGGATTATCCCATATATAAAGAC
>NZ_JAKEVK010000079.1:0-18618 GCF_022398435.1 Pseudoalteromonas sp. Isolate6
ACATTAATCTGTATCGTCCGAATTTAAAAGTAAAAAATTTGTCTTTGAAATAGAAAATTTACATTTTTTTGTTGAATTGCTGATTTTCTCATCAATTTTTACTAGGTTGAGTAAATTGTATTCGATCTGAGATATTCGTGATTTTGTCGAATTAAGTTGCATCTGTTACGGGACTCTCCTACTTTGACTAGCAGAAAGTTCATTTCACCATAACAAAAAGCTCAGCGCGAAGAGGAGCTGCCATTTTTGGCAATTGTCCGCAAGCTGAGTAACAACAAAGTATTGAGGAAGTCAGCGTGTTATCACCAAAATTAAAGCTTTGGACTAAGCGTTCAAGCGTCGCCGTTTATCTAACCGTCGCCTTATCTGGTTGTGCTATCACCGGAAGTGACAATAACGCTGAGTTTACTCAAATAGCGAGCGATGTCATGAAATTTAGAAGTGATATCAATGCTTATGGTCGTAGTGACGTACAAGCCGAGTTTCTACTGCCAAATCTCAGTGCAGAAAAGCTGGCGACCACAAACCAACAGCGTCTACAGTTTTTGGCTCAGCTCGACAATATCGACACTTCAGCGCTAAGTGAGGAAAATCAAATCAATCTCACTATTTTGCGTGCGCAAGTGCAAAATAGCGTCGATGAATATCGCTTTCATAGCCACTATATGCCGCTAACCTCGGAATACGGTTTTCATTCTGGTTTGTCTTTTATGATCTCTGGTCATGACTTTAAAAAGCGTGCTGGTTACGAGCTATATTTAGCACGTTTACAGCAAGTTCCTCGTTATTTTAACCAAAATATCGACTGGATGAAGGAAGGTATGGCGGTTGGTTTGACCCAGCCGAAAGCTGTGCTTGAAGGTTATGAAAGTTCTATCGAAGCTTATATCGTTGATGATGTGACAAAATCCGAGTTTTATGGTCCGTTTACACAAAATCAAGCGGGTTTACCTGATGCCGAATTTAAAGCACTGCAACAGCGTGCCAAAAAGATTATTCAAGGCGATGTGATCGCAGCATATCAAAATTACCTTAATTTCTTTGTTAATGAGTATCGTCCTGCGGCAAGAGCTGAAATTGGAATTTCTTCGACACCAAATGGTGAGGCATTTTATGCGAATCGTGCAAAATACTACACCACCACGAATATGACGCCTAAGGAGATCCATGAGCTTGGTCTCAAAGAGGTGGCTCGGATCCGTGCGGAGATGGAAAAGATTATTAAAAAAGTAGGCTTTAAGGGATCTTTTGCCGACTTTGTGCAGTTTTTAAGAACCGATCCACAGTTTTATGCCAAAACGCCTAAGGAATTACTCAAAGAAGCTGCTTATATTGCAAAAAAGATGGATGCTCAGTTACCTAAGCTATTCCATACATTACCAAGAAAGCCATACGGTGTCGCACCAGTGCCAGCGAGCATTGCACCTAAATATACAACTGGACGTTACTCTGGTGCCCGCAGCGATACCGACGCTGGCTATTATTGGGTAAATACCTACGCACTGGATAAGCGACCGCTTTATGTATTGGAAGCGTTGACTCTGCATGAAGCTGTACCTGGACACCACTTACAGATCTCCCTTAATGCTGAGCTAGACTATCTACCGGAATATCGTCGTAACGAATATATTTCAGCTTTTGGTGAAGGATGGGGGTTATATTCTGAGTTTTTAGGTATCGAAGCTGGATTTTATCAAGATCCTTACAGTGATTTTGGTCGCCTAACTTATGAGATGTGGCGAGCGGCTCGTTTGGTTGTAGACACTGGCATGCATATGTTTGGCTGGAGCCGTGAGCGAGCGATGAACTTTATGAAAGACAACACTGCCTTGTCCTTACATAACGTGAAAACGGAGACTGACCGCTATATCTCGTGGCCGGCTCAGGCATTGTCATACAAAATTGGTGAGCTAACTATTAAGCGCCTACGTCGCAAAGCAGAAAAAGCGCTAGGTGATCAGTTTGATATCCGTGAATTCCACCACCAAATCTTACGTCATGGCTCTGTACCATTATTTGTGCTTGAAGACCAAATCGACAAATATATTGAAACCACGATGAATCAAGTGCGTAAGTAACCAAGATTATTCCTCAAATAAAAAAGCTCAAAGTAGTAACTTTGGGCTTTTTTATTTTACTAGCCTAAGCTAGTTTACAAAACTAATAATTAGCTGATACACATCATCGGTCGTTCGGCATTTATTGGCATTAATAATGAGCTGTTCACCTAAGTGTAGTGCTCGCTGTTGCACCGCTAGGCGCGCGCCTTCATCTTCAATCGCATCTATGTCTGCAACATGTGCGAGACCAATGGTGCGGCGGATCAATTCACAACCACAATAACCAACCGCGTCTTGCAATACCTTAGTGAGGAAGTATTCCGCGTAGCCATCTGCTTGCAACGACAGGTCGCGTGTTTGTGTTTTCGCCAGTTCAAGCCAAGTTACATAGAAGCTTGATAGGGTGGTGGCGATACTATCGAGTAAATAAACCTGCATATTTCGACGTTTTGGCAGAGCGTTAATGCGGGCATGTTGGGCACAGTAGTTAAGCAGTAAATTGCCGATAAATGAGCCTAAATCGAAGCCAATGGGGCCAAAAAAGCCAAACTCTGGATCGATTAGCTTTGTATGCTGTGCATCGACGAAAATACTGCCTGTATGGACATCACCATGAAGTAAGGTTTCTGGTGCATTGAGAAATTGGGCTTTCAGTTTTGCCACTTCAGCTAATAACGTCTTATTTTTTCTCAGTATTTCCACAGATGATTGTAATGCAGCAGGAAAGTTGTTTCTTTCAGCATCGCGGTATGGGTCGTCAAAGAACAAATCTTCAGTGATCGAACAAAGTTCTGGGTTAGTGAATTCGGTGACTAGGGCTTTCTTTTCACTCGGTGTTAAGTAAAAGCTTGAGTGGTAAAAGCTGGTTTTTGCTAGATACTTTGCGACGTCTTTGCCGAGTCTTGCAAAGGTGTTCGCTTGGTTTAATTCACCACGCAAAATGCGTAGATGACCAAGATCTTCCAACACAGTTACCGCAAGCTCTGTATTGTGATGCAGCACTTTTGCTGTGGTATCTGGGCAGATCTCACCATGACGTTGTAACACACTAGCTTCAATTCTGGCTCTGTCTAACGTCAGTGGCCAGCTCTCTCCCACACATCGAGCGTAAGGCAAAGCTTGCTTGACGATGATGCTATTTTCCTGCGTATCTTGTACGCGGAAAACCAAATTCAGATTGCCATCACCAAACTCATAACAAGACAAGGTTGCATCTTTATCAAAGAAGCTTCCTAAATTAGTAATGTAATCAATAACTTTTTCTGCATCAAATTCAATGTAGCTCGACATGTTTCTGCACCTTGTGGATATTTGCTAATAGCATTCTATATTTTTAAATGTTTAGATGTCTATACTTCTTTAGGTCTTGATGTAAAATATCACCAGTTACACTTTGAAAAAGCGGGATGTCATGAAAACCTTAATTGCACGTAGTCTTAAATTTGAATCGGGCGTGGTACAGGTATTGGATCAATACTTACTACCACACCAACAGGTGTGGCATGAATGCCGCGACGTTGCGACGATGAGCGAGCTCATTCTGACACTTAAGGTTCGCGGCGCTCCGCTTATCGGTTTAGCGGCAAGTTTGTTAATTGGTTATCTTGCCGAGCAGGGAAAAGATAAAAACACAATTGCCCGTTCGATAGATGAACTTGAAGCAACACGCCCTACAGCGGTGAACTTAATGCACTACATGGCGAGATTGCGTGAAGCGTTACAAGCGAATGATTGGCAACAACAAGTGGTCACAACCGCAGAACAGTTATTTGAAGAAGACACTGCGCTATGCGAGCGTATGGCAAATATAGGTGCAGAGCTTGTGAATGCGGGAGACAATATTCTTACTCACTGTAATACTGGTGCGCTGGCAACGGCAGGTGTAGGCACCGCTCTTGGCGTAATCCATCATGCTGCAAAACAACATGGTGACATTCATGTTTGGGTTGATGAGACTAGGCCACTGTTACAAGGTGGTCGGCTTACTGCGTTCGAACTAGATGCATGGCAAATCCCATACACGCTAATCTGTGACAATATGGCTGCGAGTTTAATGGCGGCGGGTAAAGTCGATAAAATCTTTGTAGGGGCAGATAGGATTGCGGCAAACGGTGATTTTGCGAATAAAGTTGGCACTTACAATCTCGCGGTGTTAGCTCATTTCCATAATATTCCTTTTTATGTGGTTGCCCCGATCACAACGTTGGATAGAAGCTGTCCAAATGGCGCAGCCATTCCAATTGAACAACGCGCCAAAAGCGAAGTAACCGGTGTCAGTGGTAGTTTTGGTGATTGCCAATGGGCACCCAACAATGCAGAGGTATACAACCCAGCATTCGATGTTACGCCAGCGAGTTTGATCACCGGATGGGTGTTGGATACGGGGTTGTTTACGGGTGATGATGTTTTAATAGGCGCTTTCAAAAAAGACTAAAATATTGTTAAACAATGGCGCAATCCCTCTTAGTAGCTCTGGCTATCCACTGTAACCAGAGCTAACTGAGTGGGACTAGTCAAGCAATGGAAACTGTTTTGCAATTTCAGAGTCCGTGCTTTTCGCAACCCAACCCTCTTGATTATTGAACAGGCGAATGGCCGTAAACTCTGGTTCGCTACCCATATCAAACCAATGAGGCGTATTTTCTGGCACTGAGATTAGGTCACCTTGCTGGCATAAAACTTGGTATACTTTATCGTTTAAGTGTAAGCAGAATAGCCCTTGTCCTTTAACAAAAAAACGCACTTCATCTTCGCTATGAGTATGTTCAAAAAGAAATTTCTGTCTCAACTCAGAGGCGTTAGGGTTGCCCTTTGCGAGTGAAATCACGTCGACAGTTTGATAACCGCCTTGTGCCTTTAATCTTTCAATATCGCTCTGGTAGGCATTAATAATGTCGTCTTGTGACATTTCAGCTGTGATATCGGTGCTAGTCTGCCATTGTTCAAAGCGTACGCCTTGCTCTGCGAGTAAAGATGCGATGATGTTTGCGTCTTGCTCTTGCTGTAAAGCTTGGCTTGGATTCTGTACCTGGTAGATAGTCAGTTGACTCATGAAAATGCCCCTTCATCAAAATGGTCAAAGCTTGATATAACTGGATGTTCAGGTGATGTTGCTTGTGCATCTCTAAACAGTTGTAATGTTTGCATGCCAGCGGCCTTTGCCGCGTCTAGCTCGGCTACGATATCGCTTAAAAAGAGGATTTGATCCGCTTCATACGGTAGGGTTGCAATAATATTCTGATACGCCGAAATTTCCTGCTTGGCACCCACTTTAGTATCAAAGTAGTCACTAAATAGCGGGCGAATATCACCATAGTCTGAGTGGGCAAATAGTAGCTGCTGCGCTTTCACAGAACCCGACGAATATACGTAGAGGTCGCGGCCATTCGCTTTTTGTTGTGTTAAAAACTGGTAGGCATCTTCATACAAATGTCCGGTAAAATCGCCGTTTGTATAGCCAAACTGCCAAACGAGACCCTGTAGCTGTTTTAATGGCGTGATTTTTTTATCAGCGGCGATCCACTCAAGTAGCGCGGCAATCACGGTATCAATATCAGCGTTAGTATTATCCAATTCTGCTCTGACGGCACTAATTTGCTCGGTAACGGCGGCGTCATGCTGATGGTCGCGAATAAATTGCGGTAAATGCGCAGCAGCATACGGGAATAGTATCTCTTTAACAAATGAGATGCGGGTAATTGTCCCTTCAATATCTGTTAAAATGGCTTTGATCATTGGCGCCCCTCCAATTTAATGCGTTCTAATTCGCAGGCAAATAAAAACTCTAAGCCCTCAATATGACGACGCGTTTCTTGCACTGTACGGCCCACTGCGTATAACCCGTGACCTCGGATCAATACACCGTGTATAACCGGTGTAGTTTGATGAGATTGCGCCACGCGCTGTGCTAGCCGCTCTATATCCTGATCGTTATCAAAAATAGCAATGGATAAGGTTTCTTCATGCGATTGAATGCCAGACAGTGACTTTTGCATTTCATAACCACAGATCTGAAATTGCTCGCCTTGAATAAATCGCGATAACACCGTCGCAGCAACGGAATGAGTGTGTAATATGCACTGTGCACCCGCGCATAATTCATATAATTTTAGGTGTAATGCGGTTTCGGCTGAAGGCTTGCCACCACCAGCAATGATGGTGCCTGTGGTGTCTAATTCCAGAAATTGTTCTGGTGTTAATTTACCTTTATCAAAGCCGCTGGCCGTGACAACAAAGCCAGAGTCTGTTTTGATAGAGAAATTACCACCAGTCGCGGGAACCCAGCCTTGCTGAGCAACCCAAGCTCCTGCTTCGATAAGCGCGAGTTTTGCGGCTTGTGTGTGCATAGTTAACACCTATATATCAAATGCGTTTGGACGGCTATACATCTATTTTAAGCAATGATAGCATCCACTCACGATTAGCACCATAAGAAAGAGAGTGTTGCAGTGAAAAGTAAATTACCTCAGGTTGGAATTAGCATATTTAGCCAAATGACGGCATTAGCGAATGAGCATGGTGCGATCAACCTATCGCAAGGCTTTCCGGAGTTTGATGCGCCTGATTACCTCAAATCACAACTGAGCCACTATGTTGGCGAAGGTCAAAACCAGTATTCGCCTTCTGCTGGCGTACCGAGCTTGCAAGCACAAGTTGCGGCATTAATTGAACGTCGTTATCAGGTGAATGTTTCAGGACAAGAACAGATCACGGTGACCTCGGGCGCAACGGAAGCACTCTTCGTGGCAATTCAGGCGATAGTATCTGAAGGGGACGAAGTTATTGTATTTGATCCAGCTTACGACTCTTATGAGCCAGCAATTGAACTGGCTGGGGGGAAAGCCGTGCACATCGCGTTGACTGCACCGCATTACCAAATTGATTGGCAGCAAGTCGCAGCGAGTATCAACCCAAATACCCGTGCTATTATCATCAATACACCGCATAATCCGACGGCTAAAACGCTGAAGCCGTCAGATATAGCGCAGCTGAAACAGTTGCTAAATCAGCATGACTTGTTATTGATCAGTGATGAAGTATACGAGCATATTACCTTTGATGGTTTGCCCCATTTGAGCGCATTAACTGATCCTGTATTGTTTGAGCGTGCGTTTGTGATCTCAAGCTTTGGTAAAACTTTTCATAGTACAGGCTGGAAAATGGGCTACTGTGTGGCGCCAAAGCAAATGACTGTTGAGTTTAGAAAGATCCATCAGTATGTAACATTCTCAAGCTTCACTCCGGCACAACTTGCATTGGCAGATATGCTTGCTGAACATCCTGAGCACGTTGATGAGCTGAGTGGATTTTATCAACAAAAACGCGATGTTCTGGTTAAGGCGTTAGCGTCAAGCCGATTTACTTTGTTGCCAAGTGAAGGGACTTATTTTTTGCTTTTGGATTACAGTGAAATTTCTGATCTTGATGATGTTGCCTTTTGTCGCTATCTGGTGGAAGAGGTTGGGGTGGCGGCAGTGCCACTCAGTGTTTTTTACCAACAAGCATCTGAAGACAAGGTCATTCGATTATGCTTTGCTAAGGAAAATAAGACATTAGAAGAGGCTGCAAAACGCTTATGTCAACTTTAACCGTTACTCTTGTTCAAACAGATATCCAATGGCTTTCACCTGAGGCCAACTTTACCCATATTGAACGTTTGCTAGAAAATGTTGAGCCAAGCGATTTAATTTTGCTACCAGAGACATTTGCTACCGGCTTCGCCGTAAAAGAGCTGGGTGTTGAGCGTTATGCTGATGCAGCCATCGAGTTTTTACAGCAATGTGCTCAGCGCTTTGAAGCTGTTGTTGCGGGCAGCATATTGGTTCCGCAAGGAGATAAAAAGGCCAACCGTATGGTGTGGTGCCAACCGGATGGAGAGATACTTCATTATGACAAAAGACACTTATTCTGTTTAGGTAATGAGGGGGATTTTGTGGTTGCTGGTGAGCACCGTGAAGTGTTCGAATTAAAAGGCATAAAATTCTTACCGCAGATCTGCTATGACTTACGTTTCCCTGTATTTCAGCGTAATCAGAATGATTATGAGGTTATGATTAATATTGCAAACTGGCCAGCGGCACGCCGAAATCATTGGGATACTCTACTGGCTGCTCGTGCAATCGAGAATCAGTGCTTTGTGCTTGCGGTAAATCGCGTAGGTGAAGATGGGTATGGCACCGCGCATAATGGTGGTACAAAAGCGATTGACTTCAATGGTAATAGTCTTGTTTCGGCAGCAGATGACCAAGCAGAAGTTATTACCGTAAAGCTAAAACTGAGCGACTTGCAGCAGTATAAAGCTAAATTTCCAGCCCATCTCGATGCGGATAAATTTACGCTGGCATAATACACATTGGTACATGCATAACATGCCCAACTAAAAGGCTTAGTTGGGCATGCTCTAACTCGAAACTCAACAGGTTCTAAGATGCATTATATTGATGCACAAGCAATTCACCTTCTCTGCCAGTGGCGCTGTAATCATTTTTTGATAAACGGAAATAGCTCAACTGGGTGCGCATTTCGTGGGCTTGCTCGGCCATTTGTCTTGCCGCTGCCATTGTTTCTTCGGTAATTGCAGAGTTTTCTTGAATAAGATCCGTCAGTCGTTGCACCACCAAATCCACTTCTTTGATGGCTTGCTGCTGCATTGAGGTCGATTCATTGATTTTAATGATGTTGTTATTTACATCACTCACTGCACCAACGATTTGTTGCAGCTTTTCACCGGAACTATTCGCAAGCTCAGTACCTTGCTCTACCTTCTGATTACTGTTAGAGATAATTTCTTTAATTTGCTTTGCAGAGGCGGCGCTGCGCCCTGCTAGTTCCCGCACCTCATTTGCAACGACGGCAAAGCCGCGGCCATTTTCTCCCGCTCGTGCCGCTTCGACGGCGGCATTAAGTGCCAGTAGGTTGGTTTGAAACGCAAGCCCATCAATCACGGATACAATTTCATTAATGTCTTTACTGGCTTTGTTCACCTCAATGATAGCGGCTACGGTTTGGGCAGATAAATTGCCTCCTTCTTTGGCTATGTTTTCTGCGTTTGTTGCCAGTCCTACGGCATCACCTGATTGGTTTGAAACCTTAGTAAGCTCATCTAGCATATTGCCAGTGCTGGCACTGGCTTCTTCTAAGTTTGCTGCTTGCTCTTCTGTGCGTTGGCTGATTTCGGTGTTACTCGCCGCTATTTCTCCAGCACTTTGGGCAACATAGTTTGCTGCGGCTTGGATCCCTTCAATGACACTGGTGAGCTTTTGAATTGTGGTATTGGTGTCCTCTTGAAGAGATTTAAACACGCCAAAATATTTACCATCCACTTTATTACTTAAATCGCCCTTAGCAACATTCGCCAACACACTACTGACTTCTGAGATAGCATCTGAAACTTGTGAGGTCGAGCCGTTTACGTCTTCTTTTAGTTGCTGTAATTGACCTTGTAGTTGTAACTCTATTTTTTGGCTAAAGTTACCTTCGGACATTGCACCCATTACACTGCCGAGTTCTTCAATAACTTGATTTAGGTTCTCGACTGAACGGTTGATATCACCTTTAAGATTGTCAAGCTGGCCAGACATCGCAGATTGAATGGTGCGATCAAATCGACCATGACTAATTGCCATCATCACTGTTGAGATTTCTGAGATAGCGACATCAACGGCGGTGACGGAAGCATTGATATCATCTTTAAGTTGAGCTAGTTGGCCTGTTGCTACTACATCTACCTGTTGTTTAAAGTCGCCATTGCTGACACCGGCCATTACAGCGCCGATCTCTTTCATCACTCCGTCTAGGTTTGCCATGCTGGAGTTGATATCTTGTTTTAACGTCTCTAATTGGCCTGCGAGTGGAGCATCAAGTTGCGCAGAGAAGTTGCCTTGACGCAGTGCAGACATAATCGTGCTGATACCGTCAATCGCGCTGCTAAGGCTACGTACGGAATTATTTACCGAATCTTTGAGTTGTGCTAATTTTCCTTTAGCGGGTACGGTTACTTGTTCCTTAAAGTTACCTTGCTCAATATTGGCCATCACATGAACTATACCGTTCATGGTTGAATTAATCGAAGACAAGGAATCATTGATATTATTTTTGAGCAGGTCTAAGTCGCCAGACATCGGAGCGCTGAGTTTGGTATCAAACTGACCATTTGCCATATCAATAGAAATTTCATTAAGCTCAGAAATAGCTCGACTTAAGGTATTGGCGCAGTGGTTAGTGGCATCTTTTAGGGTTTCTAGTTCGCCTCGACAAGGTACTTTTATACGCTCTTCAAACTTGCCCGATGCCATTTGATTCATGACGCGGTTAGCTTCTGTGATAGAAAGCTGCAACGCATCCAGTAATGAATTAAATGCTTGTGCACTGTTGCCTATTTCATCATGACTTCGAATGGGGGCTCGCAAAGAAAAGTTGCCTTCCTGTTCAACCAACTTCATGGTTTCCACCAATTCGTGGACGGGTTTTGTGAGCGTTTTTGAGAACCAGTAGGCGACGATTAGTACTAATACGATAGTAACGGCTAAAATAATCATCAGATATTGAGAGAGTGAAGTGACGGAAGCGAATGCTTCTGACTCGTCCATCTCGGCAAGTAGCGCCCAACGGGTATTAAAGACCTCTACCGGTGTATAAGCAGATAACACGGCTTCGCCGTTATAGTCCTGAATAACTTGTTGTCCAGATTTATTATTCAATGCTTGAGAGACCGCAAATGTTGCTACTTTGCCGCGCTCAGGATATCGGAATGAATTTACCACTGAGTGGTTTTGTGGGTCTAAGAAGGAATCAGAGCGCATTAGGCCCTCAGGACCGACTAAGTAGGTTTCACCACTTCCTCCCAAGCCCTCTCGTTCGGTCATGATAGTGTTGATGGCATCAATAGATAATTGTGCAGCAACAATTGCAACGGTTTGACCATTAACCACTATGGGTTTAGCGATAAAACTAGCGGGCGCATTATAAGAAGGGAGGTATTGTTTATAATCGGCAAATGTACTGATTGTTGGATCGGTTGAGTTTTTTAGTTCTCGATAAAGAGAAGCTAAATTACTATTGGCATAGGGACCTGACTCTAGTGATGTAGCAAAATCAACTTCTTTAAATACAGAATAGACAATATTGCCGTTGCGAGGGTCAATAATAAAGATATCGTAAAACTCGTAGATGTCGGCAATGTTCAACATGTACGGATGATAGCTACGGTGAGCTAAGTCATAACTATCTAAATGCCCAGTTTCAATAAACTTATATTTCTCGCCAACAGGGTAGGGATTACTGGCTAGGTAGCGTGCTTGCAGTGCAAGACCTGACTCTGAAATATTACTGATTAGTTTTTCGGTACTGGTGTCCTCTGGGTTTTCTTGATTAAACTTAGGTACGAACACTTCATCGTAAAATCGAGATAGCTTGACATAGTTTGTATCGCCTTGGGCGCTTGGAAAGCTGGTAATGAACTCTTGTGCGATCACGGGAAGCAATGGATTTGCCGTAAAGGCATTCAGCTTATCCTCAACGGTCTCAAAATAGCGGTTAACCGCACTTTTTTTAATCTCACTCACTGCTCCAAGTTGTGAATATACTTGCGCTGTCATGGCATTTGATGCGGTATAAAGTGCAATAGAAATAATCACTATTAGTGGCACGAGGGCGACGATTAGAAATGCAAAAATCAGCTTTTTAGTTAAATTAAGAGAGCTAAAGAACTGTGAAAACCCGGACATAACCTAATTCCCTGTTGCTGGAGGTACCTATAACAGCATAGAACAGTATTGGTTAAGATCTAGACAAAAAAGAAAAAAGCTCGGCTATCTTTATGGCCGAGCTTTTACATTTAACCTTTCTCTTTTACAAGAGCGAGACTTTATACCAGTTGTATTAAGTAAATGATCTATTTCACCCTTCAAATTGATTAGAGAATTAATTCAATTGGTATTAATGTTTCCAGTGATAGGTATGGGCTTTTTCTTCCATGTACTCAGCGGTTGCTGGGTGCATTTGTGTTTGTACGCCATTTTCAAAGAAGAAAGGCTGGCGTTTATTATCATAGTTACCAATTTCATTCATGGTCGCTGCATCATAGATACGGCCATTGATCACGGTGTAGGCAACTTTTTCTGATTCACGAATATTAGAAAGTACATCTCCATCAATGATGGCAAGGTCAGCTAGTTTCCCTTGTTCAATCGTGCCAAGGTCGCGATCTAGCCCTAAATATCTCGCGCCATCGATAGTACCACTACGAAGCGCCTGCCATGGGGTAAAGCCACCTTGGGCCATTGACCATAACTCCCAATGTGCTGCTAAACCTTCCCGTTGGCCGTGAGCACCAATGTGTACAGTAACACCTTTATCACGCAACTGTTTCGCAGTTTTAGCGACATTAATGTGGTTGTAGTGACGTTCAGGCGCTTTGCTTGGGCGAATTGACCTTGGTTTGACTATATATTCAGGAACAAAGCTCATCAAGCGCTCGTTTTCCCATACATTGGTGTGATGATACCAATATTCTTCACCAGCAATACCGCCGTAGGCAACAGCAAAAGTCGGAGTAAAGCCAACGTTTGTTTGCCCCCACATTTGTTCGATATCAGAGTAAATATTCGCAATCGGTAAGGCATGTTCAACACCTGTGTGACCATCGATTATCATGTTCATGTTGTGTTGGAATTTTGAGCCACCTTCAGGTACAACCATGATTTCCATGTTTTTTGCCGCCTCCAACACTTGTTGACGCGTCTCACGACGAGGGTGATTGTAACTCTTCACCGAAATAGCGCCTGCGTCTTTTAAACGTTTAACATGGAATTCAGCGTCTTCAAGGTTGCTGATAGGTGTTTTGTAGCCAGGTGCATTGCCAGCATATAAGATACGGCCGACAGAGTAGGTTCTTGGGGCCACGGTGAGACCTGCTTTTTGCAACTCAGCCATTGAGAACACCTCACCAGAGTCATTGGAAGGATCATGGATAGTTGTCACACCGAAGCTCAAGTTTGAGTATTGATTCCAGTTCTGTTGTGGTTGCAGGTTACGGCTGCCGTAGCTGCCATGTGCGTGGGCATCGATAAGTCCTGGGATCACGGTTTTACCGCTAATATCCATCACTTTAGCTGTGCTAGGAACGTCTAGTTCACCTTGCTTACCGACCGCAACGATGCGATTCTCTTTGATCAGAATAACACCATTGTCGATGATTTCTTGTTCGTTCTCAGCGTTACGCATAGTCACTACTTTACCGCCGACTAGCGCAATCATACCTTCAGGCTTATCTGCTTTTTGCTCAAAACTTAAGTCAATGCCTTCAGCGGTTAGCTCGTCGGTGTTGTCAGATGCACCATCGACGAAAGCGAAAGTGTCAGTCAGTTTGCGTTGATAAAGTGTGGGACCAAATGCCCAAGTTAGCGCGCTGCTATCCGCTTTCCAATTTAGGAAATCACCAGAGTACTTTGACACTTGCTTAACTGGGAAAGCTTTCTCACCCTTGTTAATTGATAGGGCTTTACCTGTACTGGTAAAAGGTGCAACAAAGGTATTGAAGTGCTCGATAAATGCCACGTATTGGCCGTTTGGAGAGACTTTAAAATCAAAGACGTAATCACCTTTGAAGTGGCTACGTTCTTCTTGGCCATTGAGGTTAACACTTTTAAGCTCACGATGTGTTTCGTCACTCATTGTTGAGAAGTAAATGCGCTCTGAGTCGGCTCCAAAGTGAGGATTATCACCATTTTTAATAATGCGCTTTGCTTCGCCGCCTTTGGCATCAATCAGATAAATACCTGGGTGCATTGACCAATCGCCACTTAACAAGTAGCCACCCGTGACCTTTTTAAATAGCACGTTTTTACCATCAGGTGAAAAACTAGGGGAGATATAGTGACCTGGTTCTTGGGTGATCACTTTACCCTTACCGCCAGTTGCAGATACAACACGTATCGCGCCTAAGTCTTTGTCATTCCACGTCGTGTAGACGATAGACTTACCATCGCGAGAGTAGCTTGGGTAGAACTCAAAGTGGTTGGTTTGTTTAGTGAGGCGCCTTACTTTACCTGACTCAATGTCTTTTATGTAAAGGTAGCCAAGCGCTTGGAATAGCGCAGTTTCACCATCTGGAGAAATTTGCGACCAGCGCGCGAGTTTAATTTTAAAAGTATCAGGTGCAACATCCACAGCAAAACGCAGTGCCGGTGTAATCTGTTTTTCAGCAACAACACGAGTAGGGATGATGCTCACCTCTTTTGACTCTATATTGACGCGGTTGAATACCCCTTTTGCCCAAAAAACCAGGGATTTACCATCTGGCGTGTAAGCAAAAGAAGGCGTGTTACCATGTGCACCATTGGCTTCTTGCAAATCACGGTCAAGCCCTGAATATACACGAGTCTCAATACCTGAACGTAAATCTTTGATGTATAAAGCGCTGACCATTTCGTTGCTGTTGTCTTCGCGCTTAACAAACGCAATTGATTTACCGTCAGGGCTAACGGTTGGGCGAATAGCACCTCCGGCACCACGGATCACGGTTTCTTCTTCACCTGTAGCTAAATCCCAACTACGAATTTCAAAAACAGAGTCGAGCGAGTTTTTATTATACTCCCAGCGTACGCCTGAGGTTGCGTCAACTGAGTAATAGATTTTTTTACCGTCGTGAGAAAACGCGGGTTCTGCAACGTTCTTTTGAGAGCTTGTACCATGCAGACGTTCGCGAACTAATACGCCTTTACCACCACTGATGTGATACATGCGTATTGAACCTGCTGGGATGGTACGGCCTGTTACTTGACCCTGTTTTACCGCAATATATTGACCATCTGGTGACCATGCCGGGTTATGAATAAGGTTATTTACTTCTTTTGACACCTGGCGTAGATTTTGACCGTCAACGTCCATCACCCACAGGTTGTCACCGCCTGCGCGATCAGAGATAAACGCGATGTATTTACCGTCAGGGGAAAACTTAGGTTGAATGTTCCAGCCCATATCTGCTGTGAGTGCTGTTGCTTTACCGCCGCCAATTGGCATGATGTAAAGGTCGCCAAGCATATCAAAGACGATGTGCTTACCATCAGGACTAACATCTAAGTTACTCCAGGTGGTTTCGTTAGTATCAATGGTGATGGTTTGCTTTTCGCCTGGTGGGTTGAGCACATCCCAGCCTTTAGTTGATTTTTCTTCTGCTTGCGCGGCTGTAACAGCATCATCAGCGCTGGCTGGTTGAGCTAAACTAATCACAGCTGCACCGATAGCAATCGCTAGGGGGGTTTTAAAAAATGACATAGATGTTCCCTAATTTTATAGTTTTTATCTCAGACGCGTAACGCGTCTAAGTAAGTTAGCGTTAATATAAATTGGCACTAAGCATGAACAAATTTTATGATGATGTCGAACGAGATGCGTTTAACCCCGCAAAATGAGCGGGTGTTAAATCGAGTGCGTATCATAACGCTTATCCTATAGCCTCTTTGCGGACAAACTGGAGGTAGGCCGCAAGGCTGTCTTGCCATAGCGTCATGGCTTCTGTGAGTTCATCGTGACAAGATTTTCCGTCCAATAATCGGCGCTCTGCTTTTTTCAAATTTGAACCGTAGCGATTAAACCCGAGTTGCAAGGCCGTGCTGGCTTGGCGGTGAAGTTGTCTGATGCATTGTTCTCGGTCTTGTTCCAATAATTGCTGAATATGAATAAGTTTATTTCGTGCAGATAATACAAACTCGTTGTAAATCGAAGAAACTTCATCCTCACTAAACCCTGATTTCAAAGCATTTACGGCTGTTTCATCGTAAAGAGTATCGGGCAATTCCACGCTTACACTAGCCTTTTTCGGGGACTGTGATTCGCTCAGCGCTTGGCGTAACTTTTCTTGTTTTATCGGTTTACCAACGATATCGCGAATGCCAAGTGCTAGATACTCTTTGACCTCATCGGGGCTGAGGCTGGCGGTAAAGGCTAAAAATGGAGTTCGCTTGTTTTTATGCTCACAGTTTTGTAGCTGTTTTAATACTTCTTGCCCGGAAAGATCGGGCAAATTCATGTCTAACAGTACGACATCGAAACGGTGTTCTACCAGCATCTCAATGGCGCTTTTACCATTGGTTGCCAATTTAACCTTATGCTCATCTTCTGCCATAAACTCGATAGCGATTTTTTGGTTGAGATCTAAGTCCTCTACCAACAGCACTTTTAGACCCGTGATACAGTTATCATGCTGCGGACGTTGCTCTACTAAGCTCAGTTCGCCAATGTTTAATAGTAAATCAAAACTAAATGTGCTGCCTTTACTTAGCTCACTTTTGATATCTAGTTGTGAATTCAAGCGGTTGAGCAAGCGGCTAGTAATGGCGAGGCCCAAACCTGTACCACCTTTAACTTTACCGGCACTACTTTGTACGTAAGGCTCAGTTAGTTTATTAATGTCTTCACTATCAATACCTGGCCCTGAGTCCGTGATACTAAAGCGCACTTTATGCTCAATTTGTTGGTCTTTTAAAATCTCAACTTTGAGTTTTACCTCGCCTCTATCGGTGAATTTTATGGCATTTCCAACGAGGTTAATTAGGATCTGTCGTAGTTTCTGCTGGTCAAAGTAGTAACACACCTGATCGGGCAGCTCGTACACCAATTCAAAGTGTAGCTTTTTTTGCTCTGCAAGCGGACTTAGCAGCAAACAAAGGTTTTGTAGCCAACTTCTAAGCTCAACGTCTTCTTCGTACAAAGCTTCATCGCTTTGTTCCAAACTCGCGTAGTCTAGTACTTTATCAATTAGTAGATTTAATGATTCAGCTGAATTTACGATAGCTTCACAATAAGCTTTGTTGCGACTGTCTGTGGTGCGTCCTAGTATCAGTTGAGCACTTCCTAAAATACCATTAAGTGGGGTTCGGATCTCATGGCTGATCGTTGATAAAAACATACCGCGCAGCTCTAGGTCTTGCTGTGCTTTTAATGCTAATTTATTCAGATTTTGTTCTCTTTGCTCATTACATAACAGCGCCATACCTGTTGCATAAAAAATAGGAGCAAGAACACCATTGAAGAAAATGGTGATAGTAAACCAGTTTTCTTTGAAAAGCGTGAAATGAGTAACATCCCCCATCAGCAAGGTTCTGCCTGTAAATATCACCAGAATGATGAGTAAAATAGTGATATAGACTATGCTGCCATTGGGGTATTTGTTTCGTGCAAAGCGGCTAAAAAAATATAGGAGTAGCGCAGCTTCAGCGATGTGCTGTAAATCAGAGATAAGCATCCGATCTCTCAGATTGGGGGCAATAATACTGCTGTAAATCAGTAATATGAAAAGCCCAGCGGTTACACCGAGAAATAGCTTAAAAGAAGGGCCTCTGATCCCTAAAAACTGCCGTATCGCCATGCAATGAATAATGGAAGCGGCGAATAACAAGGTGTTAGCAATGGGAATGGTTTCCCAGTTGTTAAAATAGCCATGTAACGCAAAAGAAGAAATCGCGCAGAGCAAAACTAATGGGTAAAAAATATAGAGTAGTGTTCCAGGTGTGCTTTTATTTGCTCGCCAAGTTAAAAAGGTAAGAAGTGCCATCATTGCAGTCATGACGAGACTGGTTAGGTAGAGGGTTTTTGGGTCGAGCATTTACCTAAAATTGCTTTCAGTTGCGATAAAAGCTTAGCATAGAGGTATTCGCTAAGGCAGTAAAGTTTATAACTGAGAGAAGCGCTGAGATCATCATGTCAGCGCTACCTTTTCTCTGTCGACTTTCGTCAGTCGGTTCAATATATAGTTTAGCGAATTTCGTCAGGAATATTCTGTTGGGCCCACGAAAGAAGTTCGATACGGTTACGACATTTGGTTTTGCGAAATGCACTATATAGATGTGTTTTTACCGTGTGTGGACTGATGTTTAGCTCTTCAGCGATCTCTTTGTTTTTCGCCCCTTTACTCATTAGCGCGATAATTGCTTTTTCTCGCTTAGTGAGTTTCACAGGTTCGATATCACCTTCGGTTAGTTTATGTAATGCATCTTTATTAAATTGCAGCATGCGATTTAACACGTTACACATTACGTCACGGCGATACCAAAGTTGATCTTCAAGTAACATGCGGATCCCTTTCATTAGCACGTCGGCATTGTCTGTCGTGTAGAATACACCACGAATGCCGCTGAGTAGCGCACGATTAGCAAGCTCTGGATTTTCATCTAAGTTGAACAGCACGATATCGCATTTTACTTTGAGGTTGACAAGTTGTTCTTTTAATTTACCCCAAGAATCATTTACCGCGGTTTCGATGAAAAGTAATCGAGTACCTTCAGGCACATCTGAGATATCAGTTCCAGTTGTCACATCCAACCCTTGGGTTTTCAACAAAGGTTGTAACACATTGATACCAATGGTGTTAACTGGTTCTTTATCTAATAACAAAAAAGCACTACTGCTCATTTTGGACACACTCTATTTTTTCCGATTTCTCAATGCTAACACGGGATTCAGACCTTTTGTATTAGAATTTTTAGCACAAGATAGATAAACCCGCTATATAACAAAGTGAAATAATAAATCGGAATTATGTACAGAATATGTATTGAAA